>NZ_JAPZLF010000026.1:0-76992 GCF_033804645.1 Micromonospora sp. RTGN7
CGTCTGCCAGGTGTAACCACCCCGGGCCGGCCGATGTTCCGCCCCCACGACGCCGGCGGTCACCCCCCAACCCGCCAACCACCCGGGAACGGACAGACAACCCCAGACCACTTATCCGCACCCATCCCGGCAGCCACCGACCGTCGCCGCGGCACTGACCCCATAGGGTGGCGGTGTGGCGACTCTCCTCCTTCTGCGACACGGCCGCACCACCGCCAACGCCGACGGCGGTCTCGCCGGTCGGCGGCCCGTCGAACTGGACGACACCGGCCGGGCCCAGGCCACTGCCGTCGGCGAACGACTGCGCGGGCTGCCCCTCGCCGCGGTGGTCACCAGCCCGTTGATCCGCTGCCGGCAGACGCTGGAGTTGGCGCTGCCGCAGGCCACCCCGACCGTGGACGAGGGGTTGATCGAGTGCGGGTACGGCAGTTGGGAGGGCCAGTCGCTGAAGAAGCTGGCCAAGGAGCCGCTCTGGCCGGTGGTCCAGCAGCACCCGAGCGCTGCCGTCTTCCCCGAGGGCGAGTCGATGGCCGCGATGGCGGCCCGGGCGGTCGAGGCGGTGCGTTCCCGGGACGCGCGGATCACCGCCGAAGACGGTCCCGAGGCGGTGTGGCTGGCGTGCAGCCACGGCGATGTGATCAAGGCCATCGTGGCCGACGCGTTGGGCGTACACCTGGATCTGTTCCAGCGCATCGTCGCGGACCCGGCGTCGGTGACGGTGATCCGGTACACCCCGCTGCGGCCGTTCCTGGTACGGCTCAACGACACCGGCGGTGACCTGGCCGGATTGGCGCCGCCACCGCGCAAGCGGCGGCGGCGGGCGGCGGCGTCGGTGGACTCCGACGCGGCGGTCGGCGGTGGAGCGGGGGCCGTGCGGTGAGGCGCCCGATGCGCCTCACCGGACCGGGCCCGATCCTGCCGCGCGCAGGGCGGCGGGCGTGGGCGCGATTCCCCGTCGGTGGGGTGCGCGACGCCGTGGCGGGCCGGATAGGGTCGGGGGTATGACCCACCAGGTGCACGCCTTCGAGCCGCCGGAGCGGTTCGTCGCCGGGACCGTCGGGGCGCCCGGAGAGCGCACGTTTTTCCTTCAGGCACGCGGCGGTGGCCGGCTGGTCAGTGTCGCGCTGGAGAAGGTCCAGGTGTCGTTGCTGGCCGAGAAGCTGGAGGAGCTGCTGACCGAGGCGCAGCGTCGCTTCGGTGTGCAACTGCCCGAGGCGTTGGTCTCCGTGGGCGACAACGATCCGCTGGACTCGCCGGTCGACGAGGAGTTCCGGGTCGGCACCCTCGGGCTGGCGTTCGACGTCGACACCGCCACGGTGGTGATCGAGGCGATCGAAGCCGGTGAGGCGGAGACCGAGGTCGAGCTCGGCGGCGACGAGGACGACGACAAGGACGACGACGATGAGGGCGACGACGAGGAGCCGGACGAGGACCTCGACCGGCTGCGCGTCCGGCTGACCCCGGAGGCGACCCGCGAGTTCATCGAGCGAGCCCGCCGGGTGGTCAACGCCGGTCGCCCGCCCTGCCCGCTCTGCGGCCAGCCCCTGGACCCCGCCGGGCATCTCTGCCCGCGGCACAACGGTTATCACCGGTGACGTCGTCCGAACTCCAACCGCGACAGGACGGCGCGGCAACGCTGCGGCTGCTGCGCGACGGTGAGCTGACCGTCGAGGGGCGGCTGGTCGACGCCTCCAACACCACCCTGGTGGGCGCGCTCACCCTCGACGGGGTGAGCGCGCGTTGCGTCTACAAACCGGTGCGGGGCGAGCGGCCGCTGTGGGACTTCCCCGACGGCACCCTCGCCGGCCGTGAGGTCTCGGCCTACCTGGTCTCCCGGGCCACCGGCTGGGACCTGGTGCCGCCGACGGTGCTGCGGGACGGCCCGTTCGGCCCGGGATCCTGCCAGCTGTGGATCGACGAGCCGTCCGACGCCGAGCCGCTGGTCGGGTTCGTGCCCGCCGAGGCGGTGCCGCCGCGCTGGTTTCCGATCGCTTCGGCTCGGGACGACGACGGCACGTCGTACGCGTTGGCGCACGCCGACGATCCGCGCCTGGCCAGGCTTGCCGTGCTCGACGCGGTCATCAACAACGCCGACCGCAAGGGCGGGCACGTGCTGGTCGGGTCGGACGACCGGATCTACGGCGTCGACCACGGGGTGAGCTTCCACGTCGAGGAGAAACTGCGGACCGTGCTGTGGGGCTGGGCCGATCGGGAGTTGCCGCCGGACGCGCTGGAGATGCTCGCCGTCCTCGCCGGTCAGCTCGCCGGTTCCCTCGGCGAGGAGCTCGGTGAGCACCTGACGATCCGTGAGGTCGCGGCGCTCGCGGCCCGGGTGGGCCGGTTGTGCGACACCAGCCGTTTTCCGCAGCCGTCGCAGGACTGGCCGGCGATGCCCTGGCCACCCATGTGATGGCCGCTGACCGCACCCGGCGCGCCGCCGGTCGCCGCCGTAGGTCGCCGGTCGCCGGTATCGTCGCAGCTCGGGGTGGCCGGTGTCGTCCGCCACGGGCGGCTGTCGCGTTGATCACCCTTGGGGTGGCTCCGGCAGGCCGGGCGGCTCGTTAGGCTGACGGTCATGGAGTCTTGGGTGGGGCATGAGGTGCCGCGGCTGCCCGGCAGTGGCGGTCCGCTGGCATTGTTCGACTCGGCGCGGCGGGCTGTGCATCCCAGCCGGCCGGACGGCACCGCCACCATGTACGTCTGCGGCATCACCCCGTACGACGCCACCCACCTCGGCCACGCCGCCACCATGATCACCTTCGACCTGGTGCAGCGGATGTGGCGGGACTCCGGCCTGACGGTGCGGTACGTGCAGAACGTCACTGACATCGACGACCCCCTGCTGGAGCGGGCCGAGCGCGACGGCGAGGACTGGAAGGTCCTGGCGATGCGGGAGACCGCGCTGTTCCGGGAGGACATGGAGGCGCTGCGGATCATCCCGCCGGAGCACTACGTCGGCGCGGTGGAGTCCATTCCGGACATCGCCGAGAAGGTCCTCGTCCTGCTCAAGGACGGCGCGGCGTACCGGCTCGACGACGGCACCGGCGACGTCTACTTCGACGTCACCGCCGTGCCGGCGTTCGGCTACGAGTCGAACCTGTCGCGGGCGGAGATGCTGGAGATCTTCCCCGAGCGAGGCGGTGACCCGGATCGGGCGGGCAAGCGCGATCCCCTGGACCCGCTGCTGTGGCGCGGCGCCCGCGAGGACGAGCCGTCCTGGCCCGGCGGCGATCTGGGCCCGGGCCGGCCGGGCTGGCACATCGAGTGCACGGTGATCGCGCTGAATCTGCTGGGCGAGACCATCGACGTGCAGGGCGGCGGCAACGACCTGATCTTCCCGCACCACGAGTGTTCCGCCGCGCACGCGGAGCGGCTCACCGGGCGATCGCCCTTCGCCAGTCACTACGTGCACGCCGGCATGATCGGCCTGGACGGCGAGAAGATGTCGAAGTCCAAGGGGAACCTGGTCTTCGTCTCCCGGCTGCGTGCCGACCGGGTGGACCCGGTGGCGGTCCGGCTCGGCCTGATGACCGATCACTACCGCGCCGACCGGGCCTGGACCGACGACGTGCTGACCGCCGCCCACGAGCGCCTGGCCCGCTGGCGTCGAGCCGCCGCCGGCACCGCCGGCCCGTCCGGGGTCGAACTGCTGGCGGCCGTACGCGCCCGGCTCGCCGATGATCTCGACACCCCCGGCGCGATCGCGGTCGCCGACGCCTGGGCCGAGCGGGCCCTCGCCGGCGAGGGCGCGGACCGGGGCGCCCCGACCCTGTTCGCCGACACCCTCGACGCCCTCCTCGGCCTGCGCCTCTGACCCGCCCACCCCGGCGGGCCAGCCCCGGCAAGCCGCACGGTCAGCCCAGGACGAGACCGGGGTCGGGGTCCGGGTCCGGGGTGGGGGCGGGAATCCGGTACTCCTCGGTGAGGGTGGTCATCGGGCCGGGCCAGGTGGCCTGGGCGACCTCGATGGGCTTGCGCCGGTCGTCGTAGGCGACGTGCAGCAGGTGCAGCACCGGGGTGTCCGGCCGGATCTGGAGGGTCTCGGCCTCCTCCCGGCTGGGCTGGCGGGCGGTGATGGTGTCGGTGGCGGTGATGTACCGCCGGCCGGTGGCCTCCTCCGCCTCCTGGTACAGCGGGCGGCCGAACGCCTCGCCCCGCTCCAGGGAGGTGCCGGCGGTGTCCGCCGGAAGGAACCAGGACGCGCCCACCTCGACGGGGGAGTCCTCGGTGCGGACCAGGTGCCGGCGGCACATCAGTTCGCTGCCGTCGGCGACGCCGAACGCGTCGGCCACCTCGGGCGGGGCGGGGGCCCGGCCGACCGAGACGAGCTGCTGCCGGTACCGGGCGGCCAGGTCGGTGTGGTAGCCGCGGAAGCCGCCGTACCGGCCCCGGGAGAGGCGGTTGAGTCGGCGCCGGGTGCCTCGGACGTACGTACCGGAGCCGGGCTTGGTGATCAGGATGCCCTCGACCCGCAGCTGGTCGACGGCGCGCTGCGCGGTCTGCTTGGCGACGCCGAACATCTCGGCGATGGCCGGGATGGACGGCAGCCGCTCGCCCGGTGCCCAGTCGCCGCGGCGCACCTGGGCCTTGAGCTGCGCGGCGATCTGCCGGTGCGGGAACTCGGCCGCGCCTGGGTTGATCTGCATGGCACCTCCTGAAGATCACAGCTAGGTTCCTAGGATGCCCTAGGGGGCGTGACGGCGCCACCCCGGACACGCGGAAGGCCCCGGACCAGATAATCCGGGGCCTTCCGCGCAGAAAACGGGCGGCTACCAGGAGCCGGCGTTCGGGCCGGCCGAACCACCGCGCCGGCGCAGATACTTCTCGAACTCCTGGGCGATCTCGTCACCGGTCAACGGGGTGATGCCCGCGTCGCCGACGCGTTCCTCCAGCTCGCGCACATACTCGCCGAGCTCGGCGTCCTGCTCGGCCGCGCCGCGCACCCGCTGCTCCCATTCGGCGGCCTCCTCGGCCAGGTCGGCCATCGGCACCGGCAGGTCGAGCACCTCCTCGACCCGGTGCAGCAGCGCCAGGGTGGCCTTGGGGCAGGGCGGGTTGTTGGCGTAGTGCGGCACGTGCACCCAGAACGAGACCGCGTCGACCTCGGCACGGGTGCAGGCGTCGTGCAGCACGCCGACGATCCCGGTCGGGCCGTCGTAGCGGGTGGGGGTGAGCTGGTAGCGCCGGGCGGCCTCGGTGTCCGAGGCGCTGCCGGTGATCGGCAGCGGCCGGGTGTACGGCACGTCGGCCAGCAGCGCGCCGAGCAGCACCACCCGCTCGACCTCCAGGCTGTGGCAGATCTCCAGCACCTGCTCGCAGAACGTGCGCCAGCGCATGCTCGGCTCGATGCCCCGGATCAGCACCACGTCCCGCTCGGTGCCCTCGGGGGCGGCCACCATGAACCGGGTGGTGGGCCACTCGACGCGGCGGGTCTCGCCATCGGCCATCGTGATCGCCGGGCGGCTGACCTGGAAGTCGTAGAAGTCCTCCGGGTCCAGCTCGGTGACCTGCCGGGCCTGCCACACCTGCTCCAGGTGCTCGACGGCGGCGGTCGACGCGTCGGCGGCGTCGTTCCAGCCCTCGAAGGCGACGATGGCCACGGGGGACCGCAGCATCGGCAGCCCGTCGAACTCGGTCATGCCGTCACCTCACCCTGCTCGTCGCGGGCGACCCCGGGCGCTGGCCCGGTCGTCCGCCCGCCGTGCACGGTGGCGTCCCTGATGTCCTTCACGTCCGTCAGCCTACGGGTCGGTGCGGGATGCGGCCCGCCGGCCGCGCCGACCCGCCCGCCGGGGCCACCACCCGGGATGCCCGGTTCGCCGTGATCCGGGGATATCCGGCTGACAGGATGTGGGAGCACGCTGACACAATGTGGGAGCCCGAGCGGGCTATGACCCGTTCCCGATTCTCCGCACTACCCTGATTCTGTGCGGACTTCGTTGCTGACTGTGCTCGCAGACCGAATCCTCGTCGCCGACGGCGCGATGGGGACGATGCTGCAGGCGGCCGACCTGACGCTGGACGACTTCGAGGGCCACGAGGGCTGTAACGAGATCCTCAACGTCACCCGCCCGGACGTGGTCCGGGGCGTGCACGAGGCGTACCTGGCCGCCGGGGCGGACTGCGTCGAGACGAACACCTTCGGCACCAACCTCGCCAACCTCGGCGAATACGGCATCTCGCACCGGATCCGGGAGCTGGCCGAGGCCGGGGCGCGGATCGCCCGGGAGGCCGCCGACGCGTGGAGCACCCCGGACCGACCCCGGTTCGTGCTCGGATCGATCGGTCCGGGCACGAAGCTGCCCACCCTCGGGCACACCGCGTACGCGACGCTGCGCGACGCGTACCAGGAGAACGCGGCCGGCCTGATCGACGGCGGCGCGGACGCGCTGATCGTGGAGACCTGCCAGGACCTGCTCCAGGTGAAGGCGGCGGTGGTCGGGTCGCACCGGGCGATGGCCGCGATCGGGCGCAAGGTGCCGTTGATCTGCCACGTCACCGTGGAGACCACCGGCACGATGCTGCTGGGCAGCGAGATCGGCGCGGCGTTGACGGCCCTGGAGCCGCTGGGCATCGACCTGATCGGCCTCAACTGCGCGACCGGGCCGGCGGAGATGAGCGAGCACCTGCGCTACCTCTCCCAGCACGCCCGGGTGCCGCTGTCGGTGATGCCGAACGCCGGCCTGCCGCAGCTCACCGCCGACGGTGCGGTCTACCCGCTGACCCCGGTGGAACTGGCCGACGCGCTGGAGCGGTTCGTCACCGAGTACGGCGTCTCGCTGATCGGCGGCTGCTGCGGTACGACCCCGGAGCACATCCGGGTGGTCGCCGAGCGGCTGCACGGCATGCGGCCGGGGCCTCGGCAGCCGCAGGTCGACGCGGGGGTCTCCTCGATCTACCACCACGTGCCGTTCGCCCAGGACGCCAGCGTGCTGATGGTGGGGGAGCGGACCAACGCCAACGGGTCGAAGGCGTTCCGGGAGGCGATGCTGGCCGCCGACTGGCAGGCGTGCGTGGAGATCGCGCGCAGCCAGGCCCGGGACGGTTCGCACCTGCTCGACCTGTGCGTGGACTACGTGGGGCGTGACGGCACGGTGGACATGCGGGAGCTGGCCGGTCGGTTCGCCACCGCGTCGACGCTGCCGATCATGCTGGACTCGACCGAGCCGCAGGTGATCGAGGCCGGGCTGGAGATGCTCGGTGGGCGATGCGTGGTCAACTCGGTCAACTTCGAGGACGGCGACGGGCCGGGCTCCCGCTACGCCCGGGTGATGCCGATCATCGCCGAGCACGGTGCGGGGGTGGTGGCGCTGCTCATCGACGAGGAGGGGCAGGCCCGCACCGCCGAGTGGAAGGTCCGGGTCGCGGGGCGGCTGATCGAGGACCTGACCGGTCGGTGGGGGCTGCGCCGGGCCGACATCCTGATCGACGCGCTGACCTTCCCGATCGCCACCGGTCAGGAGGAGACCCGGCGCGACGGCATCGAGACCATCGAGGCGATCCGGGAGATCGCCCGTCGCTGGCCGGGGGTGAACTTCACCCTGGGCATCTCGAACGTGTCGTTCGGGCTGAACCCGGCGGCCCGGCAGGTGCTCAACTCCGTGTTCCTGCACGAGTGCGTGCAGGCCGGGTTGACCTCGGCGATCGTGCACGCCAGCAAGATCCTGCCGATGTCGAAGATCCCGGACTCCCAGCGCGAGGTCGCCCTGGAGCTGATCTACGATCGCCGCCGCGAGGGGCACGACCCGGTGCAGCGGTTCATCGAGGCCTTCGAGGGGGTGGACGCGACGTCGGCGCGGGCCACCCGGGCGGAGGAACTCGCGGCGCTGCCTCTGGACGAGCGGCTCAAGCGGCGGATCATCGACGGTGAGCGTAACGGCCTGGAGGCCGACCTTGAGGCCGCGATGGCGGGCGGCCGCCCGCCGCTGTCGATCATCAACGACCTGCTGTTGGACGGCATGAAGGTGGTCGGTGAGCTGTTCGGCTCCGGCCAGATGCAGCTGCCGTTCGTGCTCCAGTCGGCCGAGGTGATGAAGACCGCGGTGGCCTATCTGGAGCCGCACATGGAGAAGGCCGACGACGGGGGCAAGGGCCGCATCGTGCTCGCCACGGTGAAGGGCGACGTGCACGACATCGGCAAGAACCTGGTGGACATCATCCTGTCCAACAACGGCTACGAGGTCGTCAACATCGGGATCAAGCAGCCCATCACCGCGATCCTCGACGCGGCGCAGAAGCACCGGGCCGACGCGATCGGAATGTCCGGGCTGCTGGTGAAGAGCACGGTCATCATGAAGGAGAACCTGGCCGAGATGGCCGAGCGTGGCGTCGCGGAGCGCTGGCCGGTGCTGCTCGGCGGGGCGGCGCTGACCCGGGCGTACGTGGAGGACGACCTGCGGGCGCTCTTCCCCGGCCAGGTGCACTACGCCCGGGACGCGTTCGAGGGATTGTCGCTGATGGACCGGGTGATGACGGCGAAGCGGGGCGGGGCGCCGGTGGTCGATCCGGAGCGGGAGGCGGCCCTGGCGGCACGGCGGGAGCGCCGGGAGCGGCAACGGGCGATGGTGTCCGAGGCGCTGCCGGAGCTGGACGACGCGTCGGTTCGTTCCGACGTGACGCGTGACGTGCAGGTGCCGACGCCGCCGTTCCTGGGCACCCGGGTGGTCAGGGGCCTGCCGTTGGCCGACTACGCGGCGTTGCTCGACGAGCGGGCCACGTTCCTGGGCCAGTGGGGGCTGCGGGGTGCCCGGGGCGGCAAGGGCCCGTCGTACGAGGAACTGGTGGAGACCGAGGGCCGGCCGCGGCTGCGGTACTGGCTGGACCGGCTGACGGCGGACAAGGTCCTCGAGGCGGCCGTGGTCTACGGGTACTTCCCGGCGTACTCGGAGGGCAACGACCTGGTGGTGCTGGACGAGAACGGGCACGCCGAGCGGGCCCGGTTCTCGTTCCCGCGGCAGCGCCAGGAGCGGCGGCTGTGCCTGGCGGACTTCTTCCGACCCAAGGGTGACCAGCTCGACGTGGTGGCGTTGCAGCTGGTGACGGTGGGGCAGCCGGTCAGCGAGTACACGGCGAAGATGTTCGCCGGCAACTCCTACCGCGACTATCTGGAGGTGCACGGCCTGTCGGTGCAGCTCACGGAGGCGCTGGCGGAGTACTGGCACCGGCGGATCCGGGCCGAGCTGACGCTGCCGGGTGGTGGCACGGTGGCCGGCGACGACCCGCCGGACCTGGCGGGCCTGCTGCGCACCGACTACCGGGGCTGCCGGTACGCGTTCGGCTACCCGGCCTGCCCGGACCTGGAGGACCGGGCGAAGATCGTGGACCTGCTGGGCGCGGAGCGGATCGGCGTGCAGTTGTCGGAGGAGTTCCAGCTGGTGCCGGAGCAGGCCACCGACGCGATCGTGGTGCACCACCCGGAGGCCAGCTACTTCAACGCCAAATAGGGTGCGGCGGTGGCGTACGCGCTACGCATCCTCGGCAATCTCGATGCCGGGTGGCAAGAGGGAACGAGAAGGAGCCGGCAGTTTCCGATGTTCCCCAGCGCGTTGACTGATCTCGTCGGGCAGCAACTCGAGCTTCGACTGCAAGGCGCTGAGGTCATCGTAAAGAAGTTGCGGAACCGTCGGCAATTGCATTTTGCTATCATGTGCTTTCCAGAGAGCAGATGAGTAGTACCCGAGATGCTTCTCGTATGAGGCAGCCTTCAGCTTACGGTATTCCTCAACATACTCGTCATCGGAAATCGGAAGGCCGGGCAACGGCTCGTTTCTCACGACAGCATTATTCTCGTAAGATGACCGGGACTCAGGGTTCTTCTTCCACTGTAAGTCGTAGCGGCGGCGGGCCTTAAGTATCTCCCACGGCTTTTCGTAAAGCCCATACCGAGCTGCGCTCGCGCTGCTCTTCATGTTGGCGATTTCTTCGAAGCGCAGGCACCGTTCGGCTGCCCCGTAATAAAAGAGCGGCTGCGCGGTGTTCCATTTTTCGGCGCTGCCGATCTGCTTATGCCCGGTCATCCATTGCAACGCGGCGTACGGCGTAACATTGACGTCGGGGCAGATCTCGACGGCGTTGGAGTCGCCGAGCGGCAGCATGAGCGCCGCTGGCGGCACGTCCAGGACGTAGGCAAGGACGAACAGTTCGGGCACGGTGACAGCGCGGCCCTCGCGATCCGAGTTGGCAGCCAGTCCCCGCTCGATGTTGGTCAGTGAGGCCTGCGTGAGCGTCGCGACGCCATGCTCCGCGCACAGTTCGGCGAGGTGCCGCATGCTCCACCTCCGCTTCTGGCGGTAATGACGAACGCGAGCGGCGATCGTCTCGGAGATGGTCGGTGGCTTTGTCATGAGGGCGATGGTGGGCGCGTGATGCCCGAAAGTCAAAACAGCGAGAGCGCCGAAAAGGGGCAGAGGGGGCATTGGTCTTGTCGTGAAGGTAAAGATTGGTGCCGGCTTGACGACCGCTGAGCCTGCCGTGAGCATCGACGCCATACGACTGTGCTCACCCCGCATATGACTTGGTCTTGGAGGCAAAATACCTGCCCCGGGCGTTGTCGGGCCGGGGCCGGGCCGGCCGGGTCGCTCAGGCCGTGCCCGAAGGCGGTATCGATACGGAGCGCACTCAGCGCGCACCGTTCCGTGCCCGGATGGCGGCGAGGCGAGGCCGGACGGCTGATCCTCCAGGGCTGGGGCGTCTGCAGGGGCGAGGCTGGCTGCGCAGCACCTTCTCAACCTGCGGGAGCCGGTTCGGCGGGTCGGGCGGTGAAGAAGCGGGTGATGTCTTCCGCTGCGGTGGGGGACAGCATCATTGCCTGGACTCGTGCGGACATTTCGGCGATCGGGTGAATTCTGGTGAACATCGCTTCTTCGTACGTCCGGATTGCCGAGTCCGGGTCGGTGGGGTGGGCGGCGAGTGCGCGGGCGAGTTCGGCGGCGTCGAGCATGGCCTGATTGGCGCCCTCGCCGACGGGTGGCATGAGGTGTGCGGCGTCACCGAGGAGGGTGATGCCTGGCTGGTTGGCCCAGCGCGTATCGATGGGCATCGCTTCGATCTTGCGAGGCGTCGGCGTGTTGTCGCCGGCTTCGATGAGTGCGGTGAGGCTTGGGTCCCAGCCTTCGAACATGTCCAGCAGGGCATGCTTACTGCGGTATGTGTCGATGTGGTGGTCTTCTTCGTGCAGGGAGATCCCGACTCGTATGCTGCCATCGCTGAGGCGTTGCGCGGCGAGGATCTGGTTCACGCCGATGCACCACAGGTTCCCGGGGCCGACCAGCTCGGCGAGATCCGGGTGGTGCCGGTCGGCGTCGCTGATGCTGAGCTCGACCAGGGTGGCCACGTAGGACAGTCTGGCGTCGGTCAGCAGCGACCGGACGACCGAGCGCGCGCCGTCCGCGCCGATGAGGATGTCGCAGTCGGCTCTAAGACCACCATGGAACGTCAGCCCGAAGCCCTCGTCAGGTCGTGGCGTCGCTGCGACGAGCCGGTGCTGCCAGGCCACCGCGTCGCCGGGGAGCGAATCGAGCAGAAGATCACGCAGTGCGCGCCGGTCGATCTCGGGACGTCCGGAGAATGAGCCGGGTTGTGGTTTGTGGTGCACGAGGGTGCGTCCGGCCGGGTCGAGGATGCGATGTTCCTCGCCCTCAGGCCGCGCCTCAGAGCGGAACCGGCCGGCGAGACCCGCCTCGGCCAGGGCTGTTTGCCCGGACTCCGGGTGCAGGTCGAGCGATCCGCCCTGTGATCGCGCGGATCGGCTTGCCTCGCGTTCGTACACCACCGCGTCGATGCCGTGCTGGTGCAGGATCCGTGCCAGCGTCAGCCCGCCAAGGCCACCACCGGCGATCGCGATTCTCATCCTCGCCCCTTTAGCGTACGCTGTATTTATGGAGACGCCGTACGGTAGCGCGCCGATGCCCATTTGGGAACGGCCCGAGCCCCGGCCCCGGGTGGCGCCGGTGCCGTTGAGCCGCGAGAAGATTGCCGCTACGGCGATCCGGCTTGCCGACGCGCACGGCCTCGACGGGCTGTCGTTACGCAGGATCGCCAAAGAGCTCGGAGTCGGTCCGATGCGGCTCTATGACTACGTGACCAACAGATCTGAACTGCTCGACCTGATGGTCGACGCCGTCTATGCCCAGATCGCCGAGGCCGGCCGGCGCTCCGAGTGGCGCGCCACGGTACTGGCCATCGCCCGCGAGACCCGTACCGCAGCCCTTGATCATGAGTGGTTTTCCGACCTGCTCGGCGGAAGGCCACACCTGGGACCCCACGCGCTTGCCGTGGGCGAATCGACCGCAGCGGCGCTCAGCCAGGCCCCCGGCGTGCATGACATCGACGATCTTCAGCGGGCTCTAGGCGCCCTCAACGCCTTCATCATCGGCGCGCTCCGCAGAGAAATAACCGAGCGACGCACCGCCCGTTCCACCGGCACCGACGAGCCCGCCTTTCAGGCCAGCCTCGGTCCGTACCTCACACGCATGCTCAACACAGGCCGCTATCCCACCGTCGCCCGGCTCGTCATCGACGGTGCCCACCTCAACGCCGAGGAGACCTTCAACCACAACCTGACCACCATCTTGGACGGCATCACCAGCCGTCCCCACACGTGACCCACTGCTCGAAGGCCAGTGGTCAGCCGAGCACGATGCACCTCGATCAGACCTAGCCAGGCCGCGGGCAGGCCGTGGAACGTCAACCAACGAGGTTGATGGTGACGATCGATGCCTGGCGTTTGCGCAGCTCGGGCGGTCGACGGGTATCCTTTGCCCGGTTCGTCCGGCACCCGGTCACCATGCAACGCCACGTGACGCCAGCACCCGGCTGAGGCGCGGGGTGCCCGGCCTCGAAAGGCGGCACCGGTGCGCGCCGGTGATGGCCGGTACGGGCGGTTGTCCGCCCGGTCGAGGGGAGGAGCCGGAACGTGCCCGACGGGTGGGAGTGGGATGAGTCTCTCTTCGCGGGGAGCGCCCCCCATTACGAGCGAGGGCGTCTGCCCTATGCCGCGGGCTTCGTCGACGCGCTCAGGCAGGCGCTCGACCTCAACGGGTCCGGGCGTCTGATCGACGTCGGTTGCGGGCCGGGCACGGTCACCGTGCCGCTTGCGCCGATGTTCGTGGAAGCGGTGGGGGTCGATCCCGACAGGGCAATGCTGGAGGCGGCCCGCCGGCGGGGCGTACGCGCTGGCATCGGCAATGTCCGATGGGTTCGGGCGCGGGCCGAGGAACTGCCCGCCGGGCTCGGTGCCTTCCGGGTGGCGGTGTTCGCCCAGTCCTTCCACTGGATGGACAGGGAGCAGGTCGCGCGCACGATCTCTCGCATGCTTGATCCGGGTGGCGCGTTCGTGCACATCAGCGACGTCAAGGAGCCCTCGTCGTCCGGTGGGCTTGCCCACCCGGCGCCTCCCGTCGATGCGCTGCGCGAGCTGGTGCGGCACTACCTGGGGCCGGTGCGACGGGCAGGTCAGGGCGTGCTGGAGCACGGGACTCCCGGCGGCGAGGCGGCCCTGCTGGTGCAGGCAGGTTTCGGTGGCCCCGAACTGCTCAGGGTGCGGGCCGACCGGGTGTTAAGGCGGACCATCGATGACGTCGCCGCGTGGGTGTACTCCCGGTCGGACTCGGCGCCGCACCTGTTCGGGCAGCGGCTGGCGGAGTTCGACGACGATCTCCGAAGCCTCTTGGACGAGGCGTCGGACGAGGGCCGGTTCTCGGAGCGGGCACCGGACACCGAGATCTTCATCTGGCGCAGGCCGGCGACGGTCGACCGACGGCAACCCTGACGGCAACCGGCCCGGCCGAGGAGGTGCACGGCCGAGGGTGCGGACGACGGCCCAGGTCAGGCCGGCCCCTGGATGGCGGGGTGGCGACGCGCCGCCGGGTGGGCGATGATCAAGAATTCTGGCAGGGTTGTCACCATGCCTGTCTCCCTCCGTTCCCGTGTCACCGACTGGACCCTCGTCGTTCCGCTGCTCGCCGTTGGGGTCCTCGCGCTGACCTGGGGACGGGAGCTTCCCCCGTTGACCGTGGTGATCGTGGCGGTCTTCCTGGCGGGGGCCGTGCTGGCCGCAGTCCACCACGCGGAGGTGGTCGCCCACCGGGTGGGTGAACCGTTCGGCTCGCTGGTGCTCGCCGTCGCGGTCACGGTGATCGAGGTGGCCCTCATCGTGACGCTGATGATCAGCGGCGGGGACAAGACGCAGTCGCTGGCCCGGGACACCGTCTTCGCCGCAGTCATGATTACCTGCAACGGCATCCTCGGACTGTCCCTGCTGCTCGGCGCGTTGCGCCGGCGGGTGGCGGTGTTCAACCCCGAGGGCACCGGCGGGGCGCTGGCGACCGTGGCCACCCTGGCCACCCTTAGCCTGGTCGTGCCGACCTTCACCACCAGCCGTCCCGGCCCCGAGTTCTCCCCGGCCCAGCTCGCCTTCGCCGCGGTAGCCTCCCTGGCCCTCTACGGGCTGTTCGTGCTGGTGCAGACCGGCCGGCACCGCGACTACTTCCTTCCGGTCGCCGCCGACGGGAGGACGGTGGCCGACGCCGACGGCGACGGACACGCCGACCCGCCGTCGGCCCGGGCCGCCCTGACCAGCCTCGCGTTGCTGGTGGTGGCGCTGGTCGCCGTGGTGGGCCTCGCGAAGATGGTGTCACCGGCCATCGAGTCCGGGGTGTCCGCCGCCAACCTGCCGCAGGCGTTCGTCGGCGTGGTCATCGCGCTGTTGGTGCTGCTGCCCGAGACCCTCGCCGCGGCCCGCGCGGCCCGCCGGGACCGGGTGCAGATCAGCCTCAATCTGGCCCTCGGCTCGGCCATGGCCAGCATCGGCCTGACCATCCCGGCAATCGCCATCGCCTCGATCTGGCTCGACGGGCCGTTGCTGCTCGGGCTGGGCGGCACCCAGCTGGCCCTACTGGCGCTGACCGTCGTCACCGGCGTGCTGACCGTCGTGCCGGGCCGGGCCACCCTGCTCCAGGGCGGCGTGCACCTGGTGCTGCTGGCCGCGTTCGTCTTCCTCGCCGCCAGCCCCTGACCAGCGGCGGACCCGTTGGACCCCGGCCCCGCCCCGCGGCCCGGCGGGGCGGGGATCGACCGGCTCCGGTATGCCGGCCTGGCATGATCGACGGGGAGCCGGGGTAGTGCATCCGGCGAGACGAGCCGGGGAGGGCACTGTGACCGCACGCTCGGGACGTCGGCCGCGAGGCCCGTTGGCCGGTCTGCTGGCCGCGCTGGTGCTGGCCGGCGGCTGCGTGGCCGGCGGGGTGAGCGAGGGTGAGCCGCAGCAGCCCCGCCCCGGACAGCCGCAGCCGTCCGCCTCCCCGGGCGCGGAGGGCACCCGCGCCGACGGCACCACCAGCGTCGCCGAGTTCAAGGAGGACTTCGCCGTCGCGGTGGAGAAGGCCGAGGTGTACTGGACCGCGCAGTTCCGTGCCTCCGGCCGGCAGTTCCAGCCGATCCGGCGGGTCGTGGCGTACCAACGGGAGGGTGAGGTCTCCTGCGGTGGGCAGGCGCTGCCGCGCAACAACGCCGTGTACTGCTCGGCGGACGACTTCATCGCCTACGACGTCAACTGGTCGGTGGCGGCGTTCCGGCAGGTCGGTGACGCGTTCCTGTACTACCTGCTCGGCCACGAGTACGCCCACGGCGTGCAGGTGCGCCTGGGCATCCGATACACCTTCACCATCCAGCAGGAGCTGCAGGCCGACTGCATGGCCGGGGCATACATCGGTGGTTCGATCCAGACCCAGCAGTTGGCGCTGGCCGACGGGGACCTGGACGAGTTCCGGGAGGGGCTGCTCGCCGTCGGCGACGACCCCGACCAGCCGTGGTTCGCCGAGGGGGCGCACGGTACCGCCGAGCAGCGCACCGATTCCTTCTTCCGTGGCTACGAGTCCGGCCTGTCCGCCTGCAACCTGGGCTGACGCCGTCGCGCCGGCCGGTGGGCAGGGTCGCCGAGGTCACCCCGGCCGGGTCCGGGATCCGCCGGGCGCGGGCCGGCTGAGAGGATCGCTACGACCCTGTGACCCTGGAGGATCCGCTGAGCAGCCACCGTCTCGCCGCCGTGCTCTTCGACATGGACGGCACCCTGGTCGACAGTGAGAAGCTGTGGGACGTCGCCCTGCACGAGTTGGCGGCGGAGTACGGCGGCGTCCTCTCCGCCGCCGCCCGCCGCGCGATGATCGGTGCCTGCATGGCTGACTCGATGCGGATCCTGCACGACGACCTCGGCCAGCCGCACCGCGATCCGCTGGTCAGCACGGCGTGGGTCGATGCCCGGATCCTGGAGTTGTTCCGCACCGGGCTGTGCCTGCGGCCGGGCGCGTCGGCGTTGCTGCGGGCGGTCCGTGCGGCGGGCATCCCGACCGCCCTGGTCACCTCCAGCATCCGGCCGCTGGTCGAGGTGGCGCTGGACACTCTGGGGCGGGACAGCTTCGACGTGGTGGTCTGCGGCGACGAGGTGGAGGCGGTCAAGCCGCACCCGGAGCCGTACCTGAGCGCCGCCCGGCTGCTCGGTGTGCCGATCACCCGCTGCGTGGCCATCGAGGACTCCCCGACGGGGGTGGCCAGCGCCCTCGCCGCCGGCGCGGCCGTGCTGGCGGTGCCGGCGGAGGTGCCGATCACGCCGGCCGACGGCGTCCACCAGTTGGAGAGCCTGACCGGGGCGGACCTGGAGCTGCTCGCGGCCCTGCTCGGCGAGCCGCCTGCCTGACCACCGGCCGGCCGGTGGTCAGGCAGGGTGCGCAGGGTCCAGCGGCAGCCCTCCGGTGGCCGACTCAGTCGTGGGCGATCGCACCCAGGACGTTGATCCGGGCAGCGCGGATCGCCGGCAGCACCGCCGCGACGACCCCGATCAGCGCGGCCAGGCCGAGGAAGAGGCCCATCTGCGACCAGGGCAGTACCAGGTCGGTGATTCCCTCGTCGGCCAGCGCCCGGACCACCGCGGCGCCGAGGCCGGTGCCGACCGCGACGCCGAGCAGCGCGCCGAACACCGAGATCACCACCGCCTCCACGATGATCATCCGCATGGTCTGCGCCCGGCGTAGCCCGATCGCCCGCAGCAGGCCCAGCTCCCGGGTGCGTTCCAGCACCGACAGGGCCAGGGTGTTGACGATCCCCAGCACGGCGATCACGATGGCCAGCGCCAGCAGGATCTGGATCATCGTGAGCAGGGTGTCGAAGCCGCTGGTCTGTTGCTCGATGAAGCTGGCCCGGTCGGCCACCGACACCTCCGGGTTCCCCGCGACCAGCGCCTCCAGTTGCGGCTGCACCTGCGACACCGCTGTGCCCGGGGTGAGCTGCACCAGCGCCGTGAACGGCTGCGGTCTGGTGAACTCGGCCCCCGCCTCCTTCGGCAGGATGACCGACCCGGCGACGCGGTCGTCCGGCAGCACCGCCGTCACCGTGTACGTGTGCGGTCCCTCGCCCCGGGCGAACTGGGCGGTCAGCCGGTCACCCACCGACTTGCCCAACTCCTTCGCGCCGGAGACGCTCAGCGCCACCTGGTCCGGCCGCAGGGTGGCGAGGGTGCCCGACTGCGCGGTGGTGTGGTAGATCGTGCCCATCGCCGCCAGGTCCGTCACGGCGACCACGTACGTGCGGTCGCCGTCGACGACCGCGTTGTCGTTGTAGACGCCCACCACCGCGCTCACCCCCGGCAGCGCGGCGGCCCGGTCGACCACCGTCGGGTCGAACGTCGGCGGCCGTGGCCCGGTCTGCGCTCCGGCGATCACCAACTGCGCGTCGACGGTGCTCTCCGCCGCGGCGGCGATGCTGGACTTGGCCGAGTCGAGGATCACCGTCACCCCGGTGACCAGGGCGATGCCGACCATCAGGGCGGCGGCGGTGATGGCTGTGCGGCGCGGGTTGCGCCCGGAGTTGAGCCGACCCAGCTTGCCCGGCACCGACCAGGCGAACAGCGCGCCGAGCACGGACACCACCGGGCGGCTGATCAGCGGGGTCAGCAGCGCCACCCCGATGAACGCGAACAGCACCCCGACCAGGATCACCATCAGCGTGGCCCCGCCGGCGTTGTCGGTCAGCCCGAGGGCCAGCAGCACGCCACCGACGGCGGTGACCACCGCGCCGGAGACGGTGACCCTGGTCAGCGGCCGGTCCGGGGTGGCCACGTCCTGCATCGCCGCGATCGGCGGGATGCGGGACGCCCGCAACGCCGGCAGCAACGCCGCGACCACCGTGATCAGCATGCCGACGGCGAAGGCGCTGATCACGGCCACCGGCGGTACGCCGAGCCCGGCCAGGGTCAGCCCCCCGGCGAATCTGCCGAACGCCCAGGCCAGCAGCGCGCCCACCCCGATGCCCGCGCCGAGGCCGACGATCGAGGCAACCAGGCCGATCGCCAGGGCCTCCAGCACCACCGAGCCGATGATCTGCCGCCGGCTGGCCCCGATGGCCCGCATCAGGGCCAGCTCCCGGGTCCGCTGCGCCACGATGATCGAGAACGTGTTGAGGATCAGGAACGTGCCCACCAGCAGCGCCACCGCGGCGAAGCCGAGCAGGACCTTGTTGAAGAACGACAGCCCTTCCTTGAGGCTGGCTGACGCGTCGGCGGAGAGTTGCTCGCCGGTCTTTACCTCGTACGCCGGGCCCAGCGCGCGAGCCACCTCGTCGCGCAGCGCCTCCGGCGTCACCCCCTCGGCGGCCCGCACGGTCACGCTGTTGAACGCGCCGGGCTTGCCGAGCATCAGCCGCTGTGCGGCCGGGGTGGTGAATGAGATCTCGCTCATCCCGCCGATGGAGTCCCGGCCGCCGCTGTAGCCGATGACGCCGACCAGGGTGAAATCGCGGCGGTCGGACTCGAACGCGGTCAGCGCCCCGACCCGGTCACCGACGGTGACCTTCGCGGCCGTCGCCAGGGCCACGTTGACCACGATCTCGTCATCGGCCTGCGGCGCGCGTCCCGCCCGCAGCTCGACCAGGTCGCTCTCGCCGGTCCAGTTCCGACCGAGCTGGGGTGGGCCGAACGAGGTGACCGCCTTGCCGTTGCTGCCGATCAGCCGCGCCCCGTCGGCGGTGACCTCACCGGTGGCCCCGGCCACGCCGGGTACCGACTCGACCCGCCGCACCACGTCGGCCGGGAACGCGGGGGAGACCTGCCCACCCTCGACCTCGCCCACCGCGATCTTCGGCCTGGCGGCGACGTTGACGTCGACGCCGTCGTACGCGTCGGCGAAGACCGCGTCGAAGGACCGGCCGAGGGTGTCGGTGAGCACGAACGCGCCGGAGACGAACATGACGCCGAGCACCACGGCCAGGCCGGAGAGGATCAGGCGCACCTTGCGCGCCAGCAGGCTCTTGAGGGTGGCCCGGAACATCAGCATTTCCTTTGTTCGCGACTGCGGGACTCGCTGCGCTCGTTCCTCGCGCTCACGGTTGCCCCACCTCGGTGGCGGCCGGGGCGTCGAGCTTCTTCATCGTGTCCAGCACCGTGTCCGCGGTCGGCTCGATCAGCTCCGTGACGATCTGCCCGTCGACGAGGAAGACCACCCGGTCGGCGTACGCGGCGGCGGTCGGGTCGTGGGTCACCATGACGATGGTCTGGCCGTGCTCGCGCACCGAGTTCCGCAGGAATTTCAGCACGTCCGCGCCGGAGCGGGAGTCCAGGTTGCCGGTCGGCTCGTCGGCGAAGATCACCTCGGGGCGGGCGACCAGCGCCCGGGCGCACGCCACCCGCTGCTGCTGGCCGCCGGAGAGCTGCGCCGGCCGGTGGTCGAGCCGGTCGCGCAGCCCGACGGTGTCGATGACCGTGTCGTACCAGGCCGGGTCCGGCCTGCGGCCGGCGATTGACAGCGGCAGCAGGATGTTCTCCTTCGCCGTCAGGGTGGGCAGCAGATTGAACTGCTGGAAGATGAAGCCCACCTTGTCTCGGCGCAGCCTCGTCAGACCGGCGTCGCCCAGCCCGGTCACGGTGGTGTCGCCGATAGCCACCGTGCCCCGGGTGACCGAGTCGAGCCCGGCGAGGCAGTGCATCAGCGTCGACTTGCCCGACCCGGACGGGCCCATGATCGCGGTGAACTGCCCCCGCTCGAACTCCGCGCTCACCTCCCGCAGCGCGACGACCTGCGCCTCACCGCTGCCGTAGACCTTCCACACGTCTTTTGCTCGGGCCGCGGCCTGTGCCTGCCGGCCTGTCGTCGCGGTCACGTCATCCACCTCTTCCGTCTGGCTGCTTCCGCGCCGCCCCCACTGGTCGGCGCGGCACTCCCATCCTCGCGGGCGGGCATCGCCGATCCGTCCGACTCCGGGCGGAGCCGACGGCGGATTTTTCGCTGCGGGTCGGCCCGGAGGCCGGCTCAGGGTCGACCCTGAGCCGGCTACGACGGGCGACCGGGACGGCAGGACCCGAGAGCACGTCAGGGCCACACCCCACCCGCCCCTCTCCGGTCGCGGTGACGTCGCCGCCGGCGTCGACGGCCCTTCGGGTACGCGGACCGGCAGACCCGGGACCGACGCGGCTACGGCCGGGGGCGGACCAGACCCGACTCGTACGCCAGCACCACGGCCTGTACCCGGTCGCGCAGCCCCAGCTTGGTCAGCACGTGCCCGACGTGGGTCTTGATGGTGGTTTCGCTGACCGACAGCGCCCGGGCGATCTCCCCGTTGGACAGCCCCCGGGCGACGTGCACCAGGACCTCCCGCTCGCGTTCGGTGAGCGTGCCGAGGGCCTTCGGCGGGGTGGCCGCCGGGTCGGGCAGCGCGGCGGCGAAGCGGTCCAGTAGCCGATTGAGGATCCTCGGGGCCACCACCGCGCCTCCGGCGGCGACCGTGCGGATGGCGCTGAGCAGGTCCTCCGCCGGCACGTCCTTGGTCAGGAACCCGCGGGCCCCGGCACGCAGCGCCCCCACCACGTACTCGTCGAGGTCGAACGTGGTCAGGATCAGCACCCGCACCGGCAGCCGGGCGGCGACGATGGCCCGGGTCGCCGCCATCCCGTCCATCCGGGGCATCCGGATGTCCATCAGCACCACATCAGGCAGCAGCCGGCGGGACAGCTCCACCGCCTCCAGGCCGTCACCGGCCTCGGCGACGATGTCCAGGTCGCTCTCCGAGCTGAGCACCATCCGGAAGCCGCTGCGCAGCAGCGGCTGGTCCTCGGCGAGCAGGATCCGCACCGGCCGTGCCGTCGTCACGTCGTTGCTCATCGCCGTCCCCCGTCGCGCCGGACCCGCGCCGGGCCGACTGGTCGTGGCGCGGCCCGGTCATGCGCCGACGCCACCCCGAGCTGCCTCGCCGGACGTGTACCGGCAGCCGTCGCCCAAGGCGGGCCCCCCACCCGCAGCGTCCCACCGTAGCGGGCGACCCGTTCCGCACGCCGACCAGGCCGTGCCCGATCCGCCCCGGGCTGGGCCGGACCCGCGGCAAGGAGGGTTACTCGTCGGTCCGGGGCTGGGCCGGACCCGCGGCAAGGAGGGTTACTCGTCTGCCCCGGGCTGGGCCGGCCGGGACCGGGCGTCGACCAGCGGGTCCCCCGTGGGGGCCACAGTCGGGAACGGCGGCGGGGTGCCGCCGAAGCTCGGGCACAGCGCCTGATGGTTGCACCAGTCGCACAGCCGGCTGGGGCGGGGCCGGAAGTCCTGCCGGGCGGTGGCCGCCTCGATCGCCTGCCACAGCGCCACCACGGTCCGTTCGAAGCGCACCAGCTCCTCGGCGTCGGGGGTGTAGTCGCAGACCTGCGCGTCCTTGAGGTAGAGCAGCCGCAGCACCCGGGGCACCACGCCCCGGGTGCGCCACAGCACCAGCGCGTAGAACTTCAGTTGGAACAGCGCCCGGGCCTCGAACGCCTCCCGGGGTGCCCCGCCGGTCTTGTAGTCGACCACCCGCAGCGCCCCGTCCGGTGCCACGTCCAGGCGGTCGAGATATCCCCGGATCAGCAGCTCGCCGTCGACCACTGCGGAGATCAGCGCCTCCCGCTCGGCCGGCTCCAGCCGCCGCGGGTCCTCCACCGCGAAGTAGCCCTCGAGCAGCCCGGCCGCCGAGCGCAGGAATTCACCCGTGCCGGCCGGGTCCTCCGCGTCGAACAGGGCGGCCAGCTCCGGCTGCTCGGTGACCAGCCGGTCCCACTGCGGTCCCACCAGGTCGCCGGCCGCCTCCGGGGTGCGCCCCGCCGCCGGCAGGTCGAACAACCGCTCCAGCACCGCGTGCACCAGCGTGCCACGGGCCTGCTCCATGCTGGGCCGCTCGGGCAGCCGATCGATGCTGCGCAACCGGTAGAGCAGCGGGCAGGTCTTGAAGTCCGCCGCCCGCGACGGCGACAACGACGCCCGGACCGTGGCTGGTGCCCCTGTCGTGGCCGGTGCCCCCGCCGTGGCCGGTGCCCCCGCCGTGGCCGGTGCCGCTGTCGTGGCCAGTGCCTGCTGCTGGTCAATCACCGGTTCCGCCGTCATGCCCGGAAGGTTAGGCCACCGGTCCGACAAGCCCGCCGACGCCGCTCCGCGGGGTCGGCGTCGGCGGGGGGTCCGTAGCATCGGGGCGATGGAGCAGCAGAAAGCCCGGCCGCCGCGGCGGCCACAGAGACGCGCCGTGCTCACCGTCGGCCGGGTGTTCGGGGTGCCGCTGCACCTCGACGGGTCGATGCTGCTGCTCACCCTCCTCGTCACCGTGATGTACGCCGAGTTCGCCCGCCGCCAGCTCGACCTTTCCCAGGCCGCGGGCTACCTGATCGGCTTCGCTTTCGTCGTGTCGCTGCTCGGCTCGGTGCTGCTGCACGAGCTCGGCCATGCCCTCACCGCCCGCCGATACGGCATCGGTGTGCGGGGAATCACCCTGGAGCTGCTCGGCGGGTACACCGAGATGGACCGCGACGCCCCCAGCCCCCGGATCGACCTGCTGGTGTCGCTGGCCGGCCCGGCGGTCTCGGCGGTGCTCGGCGTCGTGGCCGTCGCCGCCACCTGGGCCCTGCCCGACGGCACCCTGGCCAACCAGCTCGCCTTCCAGCTCGCGGTGAGCAACGTCATCGTCGCGGTGTTCAACCTCCTGCCCGGCCTGCCGCTGGACGGCGGCCGGGCGCTGCGCGCCGCCGTGTGGGCGCTCACCCGGGACCGGCACACCGGCACCGAGGTCGCCGGCTGGGTCGGCCGGGTCGTTGCCGGCGGCACCGCCGCGCTGGTCGCCGTCCTGGCGGTCAACCGGCTGCTGGCGCCCCTGGCGCTGCCGCTGATGCTGCTGGTCGCGTTCACCCTGTGGCGCGGCGCCGGGCAGTCCGTGCGCCTCGCCCGGATCAGCCGCCGGTTCGCGCTGATCGACCTGCGCCGGCTGGCCCGTCCGGTGCTGCCGGTGCCCACCGGCACTCCGCTGGCCGAGGCGCAGCGCCGTCGGGCCGAGGGTGCCCGGCCCGACGCGGCCATCGCCGTCACCGACGGCGCAGGCCGGCCGATCGCCCTGGTCGACCCGGTGGCCGCCGACGCCGTACCGGCGGCGCGGCGGCCCTGGATCGCCGTCGACGCGGTGTCGCGGTCCCTGGCCACCCTGCCCACCCTGCCGGTCGGCCTCGACGGCGAACGGGTGATGGAGGTCGTGCAGACCCACCCGGGCGCGCAGTACGTCGTGACGGCAGGCGAAGATGTCGTCGGCGTTCTGCACATCGCGGATCTGGCGCAGCTCCTGGAACCCAAACGGAAGATGAACACGTGACCGCACACCCCTCCGCCCTCCCGGCCGACCCCGGCACACCGGTGCCCGCCGACACCCCGGCACCGCCCGTGCCGGCGGCCCCAGGCCCCGACGCGGCCTCAGACACGCCGAGCCGGGGCCACCACAGGGGGCCGTTCCGCCTCGGCGACCGGGTGCAGCTGACCGACCCGAAGGGGCGGATGCACACGGTCACCCTGCAACACGGCAAGGCCTTCCACACCCACCGGGGCATCCTGGAGCACGACACGCTGATCGGGCTGCCCGACGGCAGCGTCGTGACCACCTCCGGCGGCGGGACCGCATTCCTCGCGCTGCGCCCGCTGCTGTCGGACTACGTGCTCTCCATGCCGCGCGGCGCCCAGGTGATCTACCCGAAGGACTCGGCGCAGATCGTCGCCATGGGCGACGTCTTCCCCGGGGCGAAGGTGCTCGAGGCCGGCGCCGGCTCCGGCGCGCTGAGCTGCTCGCTGCTGCGCGCCGTCGGCACGACCGGTGAGCTGCACTCCTACGAGGTGCGCGACGACTTCGCCCAGATCGCCCGGCGCAACGTCGAGGCGTTCTTCGACGGCCCGCACCCGGCGTGGCACCTGCACGTCGGCGACGTGGCCGGGTGTGCCGAGACCGGCTTCGACCGAATCATCCTGGACATGCTGACCCCCTGGGAGACCCTCGACATGGTCGAGCGGGCGCTGCTGCCCGGCGGGGTCTTCATCGGGTACGTGGCCACCACCCCCCAGCTCTCCGAGCTGGTGGAGGCACTGCGCGAGCGTGGCGGCTGGACCGAGCCGCGGGCCTGGGAGTCGCTGGTGCGCGACTGGCATGCCGAGGGCCTGGCTGTGCGCCCCGACCACCGGATGATCGCGCACACCGCGTTCCTGGTCTCCGCCCGCAAGCTCGCCCCCGGCGTCACCGCCCCGCCGCGGCGGCGCAAGCCCAGCAAGGGCGCCGAGGCGTACGCCGAGCGGCGGCAGGCGCTGCGTGAGGTCGAGGCCGCCCGGCAGGCCGCCGTGGCCCCGGCCGCCGAGGCGCTGCCCGAGGCACCGGAGGAGCGGGACGCGTCGTGACCAGCCAGCGGGACCCCTCGGGCGGGAGCGGGCGGGTGACCGGGTCCGGCTCGGTGCGACCCACCGGCCCGGGTCGGTCGACGGGAGGCGGCATGGGCGAGCGGACGGCCCGGCCCGGTGACGGCCGGCCCGGTGACGGCCGCGAGCGGGGGGAGGCGTCGTGAGTCAGCCCGGCTTCGGCGGTCAGGACGTGCCGGCGGTCTTCCCGGACTGGTCGCCCTACACCGACCTGGAATCGGCGGCGCGGGCCTACCTGCGGGACCCCGACGTAGCCCTGGAGGCCCTCGGCGGGGTGCTGGGCGGCGCGTCCGTGCTCGGCTTCACGCTGGAACGCTTCGTCAACGAGGTCAACGGGGTGTGGCAGGAGGTGGTGGTCTGCGACGGCAGCCGCCTGGTGCTCTGGCACGGCGAGGACGTGCCGCCGGGGGAGGGGCCACCCGGGTCGATGACGTCGTCACTGCGGGTCGTGCCGGTCTCCACCGTCACCGAGGTGGGCTGCCGGCGGCGGCTCACCCGGGCCGACGACGGCGGGATCCGGGTCGACAGCATCGACGTCTACCTGCTGCTCACCTCGCTGGACGAGGCCCCGCCCAGCGACGAGATCGGCGGGACGCCCCGGCACGACGCGCTGCGCTTCGGCAAGACCCTCGACGACGGCGGGGCCGGTCAGATCGCCCGGCTGGAGGAATTCGCCCGGCTGGTCGCCTCGGTGGTCGGCCGGCCGATGCTCTGACCGTCGGCGACCCGCCGGGCGGTGGGGGCGCGGGCGGTCAGTCGTCCTCGGCGTCCGGGCCGGCGACCTCGGCGCCGTCGCTGCCGCGCACCACGTGGATGCACTCGCCCGGGCACTCCTTCGCCGAGTCGATCACTTCCAGGCGCAGGTGCCCGGGCACGTCCGCCCGGCTGCCCGGGGCCAGCCGGAGCTCGCCGTCGGCGCCCTTGACGTATGCCAGGCCGTCGACGTCGAACTCGAAGACCTCCGGCGCGTACTGCACGCAGAGGCCGTCGCCCGTGCAGAGGTCCTGGTCGACCCAGACCTGTAACTCGTCGGTCGCGACATCGGTCACCGGCGTACCCCCCATGTTCTCCCGTCCCACGTCACGACGGTACCCGAACGCCGGGACCTGCCCCTGCGGCCACCCTGGCGATCAAGGTTCAGTGACGAGGGTGTTGCGTGGGACCGAATCGGCCTCATAGCGGCTAGTGTGAGGGCAGAACGTTCAAGCCCCCCGGGGAGGTGGGACGTGGCACGCAGCGACGACGCGGACTCGCGCGCCGCACGGTGGGAGAAGGAGGCCCACGATCTCTCCACGCAGGTCGCGTTCCTTCAGGAGGAACTCGCCCTGGTGCGGCGCAAGTTGACCGAAAGCCCCCGACACGTCCGGCAGCTCGAAGAGCGGCTGGCGGCCACCCAGGCACAGTTGGCGCGGCTGACCGAGAACAACGACCGGCTTGTGAGCACTCTCAAGGAGGCCCGCGCGCAGATCGTGACGCTCAAGGAGGAGATCGACCGCCTCGCGCAACCGCCGAGTGGCTACGGTGTCTTCCTGGCGGCGCACGAGGACGGCACGGTGGACGTGTTCACCGGGGGGCGCAAGCTCCGGGTCGCCGTCTCACCCTCGCTGGACGTCGCGGAGCTGCGACGTGGCCAGGAGGTCCTGCTCAACGACGCACTCAACATCGTCGACGCGTTCGGCTTCGAACGGGTCGGCGAGGTGGTGATGCTCAAGGAGATCCTCGTGGGTCCCGACGGCGCACCGGGCGACCGGGCGCTGGTGGTGTCCCACTCCGACGAGGAGCGGATCGTGCACCTCGCCGATACCCTGATCGGCTCGCCGATCCGGGCCGGTGACTCGCTCATGATCGAGCCCCGCTCGGCGTACGCGTACGAGCGGATCCCGAAGAGCGAGGTCGAGGAGCTGGTTCTGGAGGAGGTGCCCGACGTCGACTACACCGACATCGGTGGCCTCCAATCACAGATCGAGCAGATCCGCGACGCGGTGGAGTTGCCCTTCCTGCACGCGGACCTGTTCCGCGAGCACCAGCTCCGTCCGCCCAAGGGCATCCTGCTCTACGGGCCACCCGGTTGTGGCAAGACGCTGATCGCCAAGGCCGTGGCGAACTCGCTGGCCAAGAAGATCGCCGAGCGGCTGGGCAAGGACAGGCACACCAGCTTCTTCCTCAACATCAAGGGCCCGGAGCTGCTCAACAAGTACGTCGGCGAGACCGAGCGGCACATCCGGCTGATCTTCCAGCGGGCCCGGGAGAAGGCCGGCGAGGGCACTCCGGTCATCGTGTTCTTCGACGAGATGGACTCGATCTTCCGCACCCGTGGCTCCGGCGTCTCCTCCGACGTGGAGAACACGATCGTCCCCCAGTTGCTCAGCGAGATCGACGGCGTGGAGGGGCTGGAGAACGTCATCGTCATCGGCGCCTCCAACCGGGAGGACATGATCGACCCGGCCATCCTGCGCCCCGGCCGGCTCGACGTGAAGATCAAGATCGAGCGTCCGGACGCCGAGGCGGCCAAGGACATCTTCTCGAAATACATTCTCGCCGGCCTGCCGCTGCACCCCGACGACCTCGCCGAACACGGCAGCGACCCCCAGGCCACCGTCGCCGCCATGATCGACGCGGTCGTGCTGCGGATGTACTCCGAGACCGAGGAGAACCGCTTCCTCGAGGTGACCTACGCCAACGGTGACAAGGAAGTCCTCTACTTCAAGGACTTCAACTCGGGCGCGATGATCCAGAACATCGTCGACCGGGGCAAGAAGATGGCGATCAAGGCATTCCTCACCTCCGGCCGCAAGGGCCTGCGCCTGCAGCACCTCCTCGACGCCTGCGTCGACGAGTTCCGCGAGAACGAGGATCTGCCCAACACGACCAACCCGGACGACTGGGCTCGCATCTCCGGCAAGAAGGGCGAGCGGATCGTCTACATCCGCACGCTCGTCTCCGGTGGCAAGGGCACGGAGGCCGGCCGGTCGATTGAGACCGCCAGCAACACCGGTCAGTACCTGTAAACCCGATCAGCACACGACGGGGCCCGCGACGGAAGTCGTCGCGGGCCCCGTCGTGTCCCGGAACCCGGGGACTGTCCGACGACGACACCCGGCACGGCCCGCACCCCCGCGACGCGTGGCGCGGACTACGCTCGAGGTGTGACGCAGGGACCGGGTCGGCGAGCGGAGCGGGTAGGTCGATGAGCGTAAGACGAATCATGGGCACCGAGGTCGAGTACGGCATCTCCGTCCCCGGCCAGCCGGGCGCCAACCCGATGATCACCTCGTCCCAGGTGGTCAACGCCTACGGGGCGCGTCCTGAACTCAACCGGGGCGGCCGGGCCCGCTGGGACTACGAGGAGGAGTCGCCGCTGCGCGACGCCCGCGGCTTCACCTACTCCGGCGCCGCGTACGACCCGGCCGAGGCCCTCGCCGACGAGGACCTGGGCCTGGCCAACGTGATACTCACCAACGGCGCCCGGCTCTACGTCGACCACGCCCACCCGGAGTACTCCACTCCGGAGGTGACCAACCCTCTGGACGTGGTGCGGTGGGACAAGGCCGGTGAGCGGGTGATGGCCGAGGCCGCCCGCCGGGCGGCCACCATCCCGGGCACCCGGCCCATCCACCTGTACAAGAACAACACCGACAACAAGGGCGCCAGCTACGGTACGCACGAGAACTACTCGATGCGTCGGCAGACGCCGTTCGCCGACATCGTGGCGTACCTGACGCCGTTCTTCGTCACCCGGCAGATCGTCTGCGGCGCCGGCCGGGTCGGCATCGGCCAGGACGGCAGTCAGAACGGCTTCCAGATCTCCCAGCGCGCGGACTTCTTCGAGGTCGAGGTCGGGCTGGAGACCACTTTGAAGCGGCCGATCATCAACACCCGCGACGAGCCGCACTCCGACGCCGACAAGTACCGCCGGCTGCACGTCATCATCGGCGACGCCAACCTCTCGGAGATCTCCACGTACCTCAAGGTCGGCACCACGGCGCTGATCCTCACGATGATCGAGGAAAAGGCGCTCGGTGCTGATCTGGGCATCGCCGACCCGGTGAGCGAGCTGCGCGCGGTCAGCCACGACCCGTCGCTGACGCACCGGATGCGGTTGCGCGACGGGCGCCGGCTGACCGCCCTGGATCTGCAGTGGGCATATTTCGAGCGGGTCCGGTCCTTCGTGGACGACCGGTACGGCACGGACGCCGACGCGCAGACCATCGACGTGCTGGACCGCTGGGAGAGCGTCCTGGACCGCCTCGGCCGCGACGTGTTCCTCTGCGCCGACGAGCTGGACTGGGTGGCGAAGCTGCGGCTGCTGGAGGGCTACCGGGAGCGGGAGGAGCTGGGCTGGGGCTCGCACAAGCTTCAACTGGTCGACCTGCAGTACTCCGACGTTCGGCCGGAGAAGGGCCTCTACCACCGGTTGGTCTCCCGGGGGGCGATGAAGACGCTGCTGACCGACGAGCAGACCCGCACCGCGATGACCGAGCCGCCGGAGGACACCCGGGCCTACTTCCGGGGCCGCTGCCTGGCTCAGTACGCCTCCGAGGTGGTCGCCGCGAGCTGGGACTCGGTGATCTTCGACGTGGGCCGGGAGTCCCTGGTGCGGGTGCCGATGATGGAGCCCGAGCGGGGCACCCGTCAGCATGTGGGCGCGCTCTTCGACCGGTGCGTCAGCGCCAAGGACCTGCTGGAGACGCTGACCGGCGGCTGACCGCCTGTCGATGCGGGCCCGCCGCGCGCCGGAAGCCGGCGCGCGGCGGGCCTTTTCGTCGCCTCCGCGAGGTAAGTTCATCGGAGACGATCGTGGAGGAGGCGGCAAATGGCCACTCATGACAGCGGCGGGCAGTCGCAGTCGGGCAAGGCCCGGCAGGGCGAGGAGATCGAGGACGTCACCACCGAGGCGAACCCGGAAGTCGCCGAGCGGCACGCCGAGATCACCGAGGACGTCGACGATCTGCTCGACGAGATCGACTCCGTCCTGGAAGAGAACGCCGAGGAATTCGTGAGGGGCTATGTGCAGAAGGGGGGAGAATAATAATAAATATCCGATTCACCTGACGTGCCGGACAAGGCGTGCCCCAGTGTGAGCGCCTGCTGCCCGCGAGCGAGTTCCATCGCAACCGGCGGCGAATAGACGGGCTGGCCTATAACCCAGCCGGGTCACAACGCCCGTGGCAAGGAGACGGCGCAGCGGCGCGGACCCGCAATATCTGGCCCACGATCATCGCACCGGGTGGGTGCGCGGGATACTCTGCTTCAACTGCAACGGTGGTCTTGGCCAGTTCCGTGACAGTCCCACGAGGCTGGCCAGGGCGATCACGTACCTGAGAGGAACCACGTGGCAGCGGGTTTTGATCCATCCGGGCGTCTACCAGATGTGTTCACCAACGCGGGGACGTCGTCCTTCACCACGTTCCTGAGCAAGGCTGCTCCCGAGATGCTGCCCGGCCGTCGGCCGCTGCCGCCGGGCATGGCCGCCGATCTGGCGCCGCACGCGACCACGATCGTGGCGATCTCGGCCGCCGGCGGCGTGGTGATGGCCGGCGACCGTCGGGCCACCATGGGCAACCTGATCGCCCAGCGGGACATCGAGAAGGTGCACCCGGCCGATGCGTACTCGCTGGTCGGCATCGCGGGCACCGCGGGCATCGGCATCGAGCTGATGCGGCTGTTCCAGGTGGAGCTGGAGCACTACGAGAAGATCGAGGGCGCGATGCTCTCGCTCGACGGCAAGGCCAACCGGCTGGCCTCGATGATCCGTGGCAACCTGGGCGCGGCCATGCAGGGCCTCGCGGTCATCCCGCTCTTCGCCGGCTTCGACCTGGCCGCCGCCGACCCGGCCACGGCCGGGCGGATCTTCAGCTTCGACGTCACCGGCGGCCCCTACGAGGAGACCGGCTACGACGCGATCGGCTCCGGCTCGCTCTTCGCCCGGTCGGCGCTGAAGAAGCGCTTCCGGGCCGGCCTGTCGGTCGACGACGCGGCGCGGCTCGCGGTCGAGGCGCTCTACGACGCGGCCGACGACGACACCGCGACCGGCGGCCCGGACCTGACCCGTCGGATCTACCCGGTGGTGATGACCGCGACGGCGGAGGGCACCCACCGGCTCACCGACGCCGAGACGGCCGCCATCGCCGAGGCCGTGGTCTCCGCCCGGATGGAGAACCCGGGCGGCTGATCCCGCCTCCGCCAGCCCCAGTCAGCAGTCGTCGCACCCAGCGCCCAAAGGAGAACCGCCGCCGTGGCCATGCAGTTCTACGCCTCGCCCGAGCAGATCATGCGCGACCGCTCCGAGTTGGCCCGCAAGGGCATCGCCCGGGGGCGCAGCGCGGTGGTCCTGAGCTACGAGGGTGGGGTGCTCTTCGTCGCGGAGAACCTCTCCAGCACCCTGCACAAGGTCAGCGAGATCTACGACCGGATCGGCTTCGCCGCCGTCGGCCGGTACAACGAGTTCGAGAACATGCGCCGCGCCGGGGTCCGGATGGCCGACCTCAACGGCCTGAGCTACGACCGGCGCGACGTCACCGGCCTGGCGCTGGCCAACGCGTACGCGCAGACCCTCGGTGCCATCTTCACCGAGCAGTCGAAGCCGTTCGAGGTGGAGATCTGCGTGGCGGAGGTGGGCGCGACGCCGGAGGACGACGCGCTCTACCGGCTGACGTACGACGGTTCGATCAACGACGAGCCGGGTCGGATGGCGATGGGCGGGCAGGCGGAGGCGATCTCCGGGTCGCTGAAGTCGCAGCACCGGCCGGACATGTCGCTCGGCGAGGCCGTACGGCTGGCCCTGGCGGCGCTGAGCACCGTCGGCGGTGAGGGCGGCGCGGCTCGTACCATCGCGGCCAACCAGTTGGAGGTGGCGGTCCTGGACCGCCGCCGGGTGGGGCGGACGTTCCGGCGGATCACCGGGGCGGCCCTGACGGCGCTGCTGGACGGCGACAGCGCCGGGGCGGAGCCGGCCCAGGAGCGTCCGGACACCCCGACGACACCGACCCAGGAGGCGAAGAAGCCGACCACCTCGGCCGGTTCGGCGGACCTGGAGGGTCAGCGGGAGACCGACACGCCCGAGGCGTGAGGCGGCGGCCTCGGCCGCGTGGCGTCGTCACCCGACCGGTCACCCCATGCGAGGGGTGGCCGGTCGCGTGCGTCCGGAGGCCGTGCGAGCGGCGCGGACGGTCGGCGTGCGCGGCCCGCCCCGTCGAGTCGGGTGTGGGCGGCGGGCTGCCGGGGGCGCGGGCGGTCGGGGTGCCGGGGTGGTCAGCCCTGCCCATTCGGGGCCCGAGAGGGCTAATGTCACATCATGGAGCGGCGAATCTTCGGCCTCGAGACCGAGTACGGCGTCACCTGTACCTACCGCGGGCAGCGGCGGCTGTCCCCTGACGAGGTCGCACGGTACCTGTTCCGTCGGGTGGTGTCGTGGGGCCGGTCGAGCAACGTGTTTCTGCGCAACGGCGCCCGGCTCTACCTGGACGTCGGCTCCCACCCGGAGTACGCGACCCCGGAGTGCGACTCGGTGATGGACCTGGTGGCCCACGACCGGGCGGGGGAGCGGATCCTGGAAGGGCTGCTCATCGATGCCGAGAAACGGCTGCACGACGAGGGCATCGCGGGCGAGATCTACCTGTTCAAGAACAACACCGACTCGGCCGGAAACTCCTACGGCTGCCACGAGAACTACCTGGTCTCCCGGCACGGGGAGTTCGGCCGGCTGGCGGACGTGCTGATCCCGTTCCTGGTCACCCGGCAGCTGATCTGCGGTGCGGGCAAGGTGCTGCAGACGCCCCGCGGGGCGGTGTACTGCCTCTCCCAGCGCGCCGAGCACATCTGGGAGGGGGTGTCGTCGGCGACCACCCGGAGCCGTCCGATCATCAACACCCGCGACGAGCCGCACGCCGACGCGGAGCGGTACCGGCGACTGCACGTCATCGTTGGTGACTCGAACATGAACGAGGTCACCACGCTGCTGAAGGTCGGTTCCGCGGACCTCGTCCTGCGGATGATCGAGGCAGGGGTGGTGATGCGGGACCTGACGCTGGAGAACCCGATCCGGGCGATCCGCGAGGTGTCGCACGACATCACCGGGCAGCGCAAGGTGCGGCTGGCCTCCGGCAAGGAGGTCAGCGCGCTGGAGATCCAGCAGGAATACCTCACGAAGGCGATCGAGTTCGTGGAGCGGCGCGGCGGGGACCAGACGGCCAAGCGGGTGGTGGAGCTCTGGGGTCGGGTGCTGAGCGCGGTGGAGACCGGTGACCTGGAGCCGGTGTCCAGGGAGATCGACTGGGTGACGAAGCTACGGCTGATCGAGCGGTACCAGCGCAAGAACGACCTGCCGCTGTCGCACCCCCGGGTGGCGCAGATGGACCTGGCTTACCACGACGTGCGGCGCGGACGGGGCCTGTACGGGCTGCTGGAGCGGCGCAAGGAGGTGGATCGGGTGGCCACCGACCCGGAGATCTTCGAGGCGAAGGAGACTCCGCCGCAGACCACCCGGGCCCGGTTGCGCGGTGAGTTCATCCGGCACGCGCAGGAGAAGCGGCGGGACTTCACGGTCGACTGGGTGCACCTGAAGCTCAACGACCAGGCGCAGCGCACCGTGCTCTGCAAGGACCCGTTCCGGGCGTACGACGAGCGGGTGGAGCGGTTGATCGCCAGCATGTGACCGGCGTGGCTCCCGCCCGCGGCGCTGGTCGCGGCGGGCGGGGCGCGGCGGGTAGGCTGGCCGTGCCATGACGACGTCTGAATCTCCCGAGCGCGACCGCGGCGCCGAGAAGCTGAACTGGATCGACCGGCGGCGCGAGAAGATCCGTACCGAGATCGAGCGGAACCGGCGCGGCGAGTTCACGGTGCCGACGTGGGTGCTGGGGCTCGCGCTGGCGCTGATCGTCGGCGGCTGGCTCGCGTTGATCTTCTTGGTCTGAGGCCCGCCCGCCGCACCTCCCCGCCGGCGACGGCGCGGTCTCGGACCGTCAGCCGCGCTGCCCCGGTGCCCGGGCCAGTGCCGCGGCGTGCCGGCCGGCGGCCGCGGCGGCCAGGAAGTAGGCGTGATCGGCGTCGAGGCCGCGGCCCATGGTGGACAGCGGCACGGCGCTGGCGCGCAGCGCGGCGTCGAGGCCGGTGGTGGGCACCCGGACGATCCGGTGCCGCCCGCCGAGGGCAGCGAGCGCGGTGTCCACGTCCCGGGCCAGGTCCGGGTCCAGTCCGTCGGGCACCACCAGATCCGCCGGGGCGAGCGCGACCCGGCCGTACGCGGTGAGGCTGTGGTGGGACACGCCCCGGTGCCGGGGGCGGGGGTCGGCGTCGGAGATCCGCAGTGAGCCGACCGGGTGCCCGCCGAGGGCGGCGACGGCGTTGACTGCCTCGCCGACGGCCACCCCGGAGTAGCCCCAGCGGGTGCCGGTGCCGAGGTTGCCGGGGCCCTGGGCGAGGATCACGACGTCGGCGGCGAGCACGTGCCGGGCGGCGAGCAGGCCGCTGTGCACGGTGGTGGCTTCCAGGTCGCCGCCGAAGGCCTGCCCGACGCTGACCGTTCCGGCGAGCTGGTCGCGCAGCCCGTCGAGGGTGCGGGAGAACCAGGCGGGCAGCGCCCCGCCGTCGGTGAGTACGTACGCCACCCGGGCGTCGGGGGCGTCGGCGCGCACGCCGGCGAGGATCGCCGGGAGGGCGGAGTGCAGGTCGGCGGTGACGACGGGCAGCCCGGCGATGTCCTCGGCGGCCTCCAGGACCGCCCGGTGCGGGCTGGCCTCCTCGTCGACGCCGAGCAGGATCGGTTGCAGCGGGGTGTAGCGGGCCTTGACCAGGTGCCCGGCGTCGCGGGTGTCGCGCGCCTGCGGCGGGTCGGGCGGCAGCCGGTCGGGCAGGGCCACTACGAGGGCGTACCCGCCGGTGCCGAGGCCCATCAGCAGCGCGCCGGCGTTGAGTAGCACCCGGTCGCCGGGTTCGGGGCGGCCGACCAGCTCCGGGTAGGCCAGGGCCCGCATGGTGCCGCCGTCGGTCAGCTCGACGTCCAGCTCCATCGCGCCGGTCCACTCCCGCCGCAGCGCCGTCACGGTTCCCGTCCGCCATCGCACCATGTCCGGCACGCTAGCGGCCCCGGGGGGCGTGCCGCGACGGCGGGGTCAGCGGGGCGGGTCGTCCTGGGTGTGTCGGGCACGTCGCTCGCGTGCCCCGGGGCGGGAGGGGGTGGGGTCGAGGAAGACGTACCCGATCTCGGGGTAGCGCGTGGTGAGGCGGCGCTCGGCCTCGTCGGCGGCGGCCTCGAGGTCGGCGCCGGTGGCGTCGTCGCGGAAGTCGACCTTGGCGGCGACGAGCATCTCGTCGGGACCGAGCTGCATGGTGAGCAGGGTGTCGATGCGTTCCACGGCGGGCAGGCCGTTGAGTTCCTGCTCGATCTCCAGGCGCAGCCGTTCGGGGACGGAGCGGCCGACCAGCAGCGAGATGTTGGCCTTGGCGAGGGTGATCGCCACGACGAGCAGGAGCAGGCCGATGGCGATGGAGGCGAGGCCGTCCCAGAGTTCGGAGCCGGTCCAGTGCGACAGTCCCAGGCCGGCCGCGGCCAGTAGCAGGCCGATCAGGGCCGCGCTGTCCTCCAGGAATACGGCCTTGACGGCGGTGTCGGCGGTCAGCCGTAGGAACCGTCGCGGGGTGGTCCGCCAGCGGCGGGACTCGCCGCGGATCTGCCGCACCGCCCGGGCCAGGGAGATCGACTCGATCGCGAACGACACGGCCAGCACGACGTACGAGATGAGGTAGTCGCCGCTGTGCTCGTGCACCAGGATGGTGGTGACGCCGTGGGTGATGGCGAAGCCGGCGCCGGCGACGAAGGTGAACAGCGCGGCGAGGAAGGCCCAGACGTACCCCTCCTTGCCGTGCCCGAAGGGGTGCCGGACGTCGGCGGGGCGCGCGCCGCGGCGCAGCGCCAGGAAGAGCAGCACCTCGGTGGTGGTGTCGGCGACCGAGTGGGCGGCCTCGGAGAGCATGGCCGCGGAGCCGGAGACCAGGCCGGCCACCAGCTTCGCCACGGCGATGGCGAGGTTCGCCGCGCCGGCGACCACGACGGTGCCGAGGCTTTCGGACTTGGCATCCGGTTCCGGCATGGGGTCACCCTATGGCGGCGGGCCGGGGTGCCGCCGGCCGAGCGGCGATGAGTCGCGCCGCGGGCGCTACCGGCGGCCCGTGCGACCCGCCGTGGCCGTCTTTCGCCGACCGAGAGTGACCGTCGCGGCGTTGGCACGACGCGCCCACGTGGGTACCCGGTCTGATCGCTCGGGCTGCTAGCGTTGCGCCGTGTCGCGGACCCGCACCGAGCGCCTGGTCAACCTGGTGATCTGCCTGTTGTCGACGCGACGGTTCCTGACCGCCGCGCAGATCGCCGCGACCGTGCCCGGTTACGAGCACGATCCGGAGGACGCGAAGGACCACGAAGCGTTCCAGCGCAAGTTCGAGCGGGACAAGGCCGAGCTGCGGGAACTCGGGGTGCCGTTGGAGACCGGCACGGCCAGCGCTTTCGACACCGAGCCCGGCTACCGGATCGCCCACCGGGAGTACGCGCTGCCGGACATCCTCCTGGAGCCGGACGAGGCCGCCGCGGTGGGCATCGCGGCGCGGCTGTGGCAGCACGCGGGCCTGGCCGCCGCGGCGTCGTCCGGGCTGGCGAAGCTGCGCGCGGCCGGGGTGGACGTGGACCCGCAGGCCACGTTGGGGCTGGAGCCGATGGTCATGGTCGACCCGGCGTTCGCGCCGTTGACCGCCGCCGCCCGGGACCGCCGGGAGGTCAGCTTCGACTACCGGGTGCCCGACCGGGACGCCTCGACCCGCCGCCGGCTGCAGCCGTGGGGGGTGGTCTGCTGGCGGGGCCGGTGGTATGTGGTGGGCCATGACCTGGACCGGGCGGCGACGCGTTGCTTCCGGCTCTCCCGGGTCGTCGGCGCGGTCCGGGTGACCGGTGCGCCGGGCGGGTACGTGCCGCCGGTGGGGGTGGACCTGATCAGCCACGTGGCGCACTGGTCGGGGCCGGTGGAACGCACCGGGCGGGCGACGGTGCTGGTCGGCCCGGGGCGCGCGGCGGGGCTGCGCCGCTGGGCGGTGGAGGCCGCGCCGGGACCCGACGGTGACCGGCTGGTCCTGCCGTACGCCGACGCGGAGTTCCTCGCCGGGCAGTTGGTGGGGTACGGCCCGGACGTGCGGGTGCTGGACCCGCCGGAGGTGCGCGAGGCGGTCATCCAGCGACTCAAGGAGATCGCCGCCCGGCACGAGGAGCTGACCGTGACCGGAGGTGCCCGATGACCCGCCCGGCCAGCCGTCCCGCCGCCCGTTCGACCGGTGCCCGTCCCGTGGGGGCCCGGGCGGCCGGCAACCGGGCCTCGGCCGACCGGCTGGCCCGGCTGCTGAATCTGGTGCCGTACCTGCTGGCCCGGCCGGGGATCGAGATCGCCGAGGCGGCCGGGGACCTGGGGATCACCGGGCGGCAGTTGCGGGAGGACCTGGAGCTGCTCTGGGTGTGCGGGTTGCCCGGTTACGGCCCGGGTGACCTGATCGACATGGCCTTCGACGGCGACCGGGTGACCATCACCTACGACGCCGGGATCGACCGGCCGCTGCGGCTGACCCCGGACGAGGCCCTCGCCCTGGTGGTGGCGTTGCGGATGCTGGCGGAGACCCCGGGGGTGACCAACCGGGAGGCCGTGGAGCGGGCCCTGGCGAAGATCGAGGACGCGGCCGGTGACCTGGTCTCCGCCCCGGTCGAGGTGCGCATTCCCGTCGACAGCCGACGGGTGGAGGAGCTGCGGGCGGCGGTGGAGCGGGGCCGGGCGCTGCGGATCACCTATTACACGGCGGCCCGGGACGAGAGCACCGAGCGCGTCATCGACCCGTTGCGGATGCTGATGGTGGGCGGCCGGGCGTACATGGAGGCGTGGTGTCGCCGCGCGGAGGCGGTGCGGCTGTTCCGGGTCGACCGGATCGACGCGGTCACCGAGTTGGACGAGCCGGCGGTGGTTCCCCCGCAGGCCCGCCCGCACGACCTGACCGAGGGGGTGTTCCGTCCCTCGCCGGGCCTGCCGCTGATCACCCTGCGGATCGGTCGGGGCGAGCGGTGGATCACGGAGTACTACCCGTGCGAGCGGGTCGAGGCCGGCGACGGCGACCAGTGGCTGGTGTCGCTGCGGGTGACCGATCTGGGCTGGGCCCGCCGGTTCGTGCTGGGGCTGGGGCCGGGCGTGACCGTGGTGGCCCCGGCGGAGTTGGCCGAGCAGGTCCGCGCCCAGGCCGTCGCCGCCCTTGAGGCGTACGCCACGCCCGACGCCGTGCGGTCGGCCGCCCCGGCGGGGTCCGTGCCGTCCCGGTAGGCTGGCCGTCGTGGTGACGTGGATCGTGGTGGCGGTGGTGCTCTTCGCGCTCGTGGTGCTGGCGTTGGCCGTGCGGCCGGTGGTGGGGAGGTTGCCCCGGTTGCGTCGCGCCGCCGTGGCGTTGCAGGGTCGCCAGGTCGAGGCGGAGGCGCTGCGGGTCACCGCGGAGGCGCTCCAGGAGCGCGCGGAGGCCCTCCAGGGGCAGGTGACCGTGACCCAGCAGCGGCTTGAGCTGATCAAGGCGAAGCGCGGCCACTGATGATCGGCGGCGGTCGGTGTGGTGGGTGGTTTGTTGCCCCACTTGGCCGAAGTGTCCGCCGCCGACGGTTGACGGGACGCGCGGGGTTGGTCAAGACTTCACCGGCCGGCCGTAACCACCAGCGGGCCGGCGGGTGGCAACGGGCCGTCACGGACGTACGATGGGCTGCGGTACACCCCTCACGACGACACAGAGCGACTGGAGCTTCCCATGGGTGCCCTCAAGCCGTGGCACATCGCCGTACTCGTGGTCGTGTTGATCCTGCTGTTCGGCGCGAAGCGGCTCCCTGACGCGGCTCGTTCGCTGGGCCGTTCGCTGCGGATCATCAAGGCCGAGACGAAGAGCCTGCACGACGACGACCGCGACCTGGCGGAGAAGGCCGACGCGCAGGCCGGCTACCAGCCGCTGCAGCCGCAGGCTGGCCAGCCGACCCAGCAGCCGTACGTGCAGCAGCAGACCTACGGTCAGCAGCCGTACGCCCCGCCGCAGGCTCCGCAGCAGCCGGTCATCGACCCGGTGCAGCGCGTCCGCGACAACTGACCGGCGGGCCCACCACCGTGGCCTTCGCCCTGCGTAAACGCGGCCCCAGCACCTTCGAACGGGCCGCTGACGGCTCGATGACGCTCATGGAGCACGTTCGTGAGCTGCGCAACCGGCTGTTCCGGGCGTCCCTGGCGATCCTGGTCGGCTTCGGCTTCGGCATCTGGCTGGCGGAGCCGGTGCGCAGGTTGCTCTCCCAGCCGTACTGCGAGCTGCCGGCGTCGATCGACCCGAGCACGGGCAAGTGCAACTTCGTCCAGCTCGGCGTCGCCGACGTCTTCCTGCTCAACCTGAAGATCGGCCTCTGGGTCGGGTTGATCGTCGCTGCTCCGGTCTGGCTCTACCAGCTCTGGGCGTTCATCGCGCCGGGCCTGCACCGCAACGAACGGCGCTACGCGTACATCTTCACGGCTTTGGCGGCGCCGCTGTTCGCCGCCGGGGCGGTGCTGGCGTTCTTCGTCACCACCAAGGGGCTGGAGTTCCTGCTCAACGTCTCCGGCGACGATATCGCGACGACCCTTGAGGTCACCCGATACATCTCGTTCGTCACGAACCTGATCCTGCTGTTCGGGGTGGCGTTCGAGTTCCCCCTCATCGTGCTGATGCTCAACTTCGTCGGGCTGGCCAGCGCGAAGCGGCTGCTCAGTTGGTGGCGGGTGGCGATCTTCGTGTTCTTCGCCTTCTCCGCCGTGGTCACTCCGACGCCGGACCCGTTCGGCATGACGGCCCTGGCCCTCTGCCTGACCGCGCTGTACTTCGCCGCGGTCGGTGTGGCGTTCCTCAACGACCGGCGGCGAGGGCGGGGCAAGGAGGCCTACGCCGGGATCGCCGACGACGAGGTGTCGCCGTTGGAGCTCGACGACGATCCGATCGCGCCCGGCCAGCGGGTCGAGGCCGCGGCACCGGTCGCCGCTGCGGCGCCGATCGAGCGCCGCTACGACGAAATGACCTGACCGGACTCGGTCCGCACCCGCGACGACGGGGGCCGTCCCACCTCGGGGCGGCCCCCGTCGTGTGGGGTCGCCGTCGTACGTTCCACCGTGTCGGTCTGCGGCCGCCGCGCGACGCGACGTCTGACGATCTCCTCGGCCCGCTCCGCGCGGTCGTCGACGGACTGCTCGCGCCACCGCCCTGACCGAGCCGGTCGGTGACGGGGGTGACCCGGGCCACGAGGCGCTCGTGAGTCCACGTCCGGCACTCGCGATATGGTGACTGCGCCCCTGATCGGCACTGACAGCCCCTTCGGCAGGAGAAGTTCTGATGGCCCAGACGCCCCTAACCGTGACCGTCACCGGCGCAGCCGGACAGATCGGATACGCGCTGCTGTTCCGGATCGCCTCCGGGCAACTGCTCGGCGGTGGCAGGCCGGTGAAGCTGCGGCTGCTGGAGATCCCGGCGGCGGTGCGCGCGGCCGAGGGCACCGCCCTGGAGTTGGACGACTGCGCGTTCCCGCTGCTGGCCGGGGTGGAGGTCTTCGACGACCCGAAGCAGGCGTTCGAGGGCGCCAACGTGGCGCTGCTGGTCGGCGCGCGTCCCCGCACCAAGGGGATGGAGCGGGGGGACCTGCTCGAGGCCAACGGCGGCATCTTCAAGCCCCAGGGCGAGGCGATCAACGCTGGCGCCGCGTCCGACATCAAGGTGCTGGTGGTGGGCAACCCGGCCAACACCAACGCCCTCATCGCCCAGGCGCACGCCCCCGACGTGCCCGCCGACCGCTTCACCGCGATGACCCGGCTCGACCACAACCGCGCGGTCGCGCAGCTGGCGCGCAAGCTTCAGGTCTCCGTCGGGCAGATCAAGAAGCTGGCGATCTGGGGCAACCACTCGGCCACGCAGTACCCGGACGTCTCCCACGTCGAGGTCGACGGTCGCCCGGCGACGGAGCTGCGCGAGGACCGGTCCTGGCTGGCCGACGAGTTCATCCCCCGGGTCGCCAAGCGGGGCGCCGAGATCATCGAGGTCCGGGGGGCGTCGTCGGCGGCGTCCGCCGCGTCCGCCGCGATCGACCACGTGCACGACTGGATCAACGGCACGCCCGAGGGCGACTGGACCTCGGCCGCGATCGTCTCCGACGGCTCCTACGGCGTGCCGCAGGGCCTGATCTCGTCGTTCCCGGTCGTGGCCCGGGACGGCCGGTTCGAGATCGTGCAGGGGCTGGACATCGACGAGTTCTCCCGGCAGCGCATCGACGCCTCGGTGGCGGAGTTGCAGGAGGAGCGCGCGGCCGTGCAGAAGCTCGGCCTGCTCTGACCCTGGTGGTCGGAGGGCCCGCGGAGCCGACGTGCTCCGCGGGCCGTTTCGCGTCCGCCGACCCGCCGTCGCGGCTGCAGTGACCGGGGCGGGCCGGCGTTCCGGTGGCCCGGTCAGGCCAGGACGCTGCGGTGGGCGCGGATCAGCTCGGCATAGCGGTGTCCGCTGGCCTTGACGGTGCGCCGCTGGGTGTCGTAGTCGACGTGGACCAGGCCGAACCGCTTGTCGTACCCGTACGCCCACTCGAAGTTGTCCAGCAGCGACCAGGCGAAGTACCCGGCCACGTCGACGCCCCGGGCGGCGGCCGAGGCGCAGGCGGCGAGATGTCCCTCCAGGTAGCGGGTGCGCTCCGGGTCGTCGACGGCGCCGTCGGGGCCGATCCGGTCCGGCCAGGCGGAGCCGCTCTCGGTGACGTGGATGGGCCCGGCGCCGTACTCCTCGCCGAGGCGCACCAGTAACTGCTCCAGGCCGGCCGGGTGGGTCTCCCAGCCCATCGCCGTCTCGACGGCCCCGGGCACCGGCACCTGGCGCGCGTACGGCGGGGGACCGTCGGGGTCGGCGACGACGCGCTGTCGGAAGTAGTAGTTGAGCCCGAAGAAGTCCAGCGGGGCGGCGATCGTCTCGAGGTCGCCGGGGCGCACCGGCGGCGCGGTGCGGTAGACCTCCAGCATGTCGGCGGGGTAGCCGCGGCCGAAGAGCGGGTCCAGCCACCACCGGTTGACGTGCCCGTCGGCGCGGGCGGCGGCGGCGACATCCTCGGGGCGGTCGCTGGCCGGCTCGATCGGGCTCAGGTTGCACACCACGCCGACGGAGGCGGGTTCGGCGGCGTGCGCGCGGATCGCGGCGGTGGCCAGCCCGTGACCGAGCAGCAGGTGGTGGGCGGCGGGGACGGCCAGCGCGAGGTCGCTCTCCCCGGGGGCCATCCGGCCCTCAAGGTGGCCGATCCAGGCCGAGCAGAGCGGCTCGTTGATCGTGGCCCAGTCGCGGACCCGGTCGCCGAGCGCGTCGGCCACCACGGCCGCGTAGTCGGCCAGGGCGTATGCGGTGTCCCGCGCCGGCCAGCCGCCCCGGTCCTGCAACGCCTGCGGCAGGTCCCAGTGGTAGAGGGTGACGAACGGCCGGATGCCGGCCTCCAAGAGGGCGTCGACCAGCCGGTCGTAGAAGGCCAGCCCGGCCGGGTTGACCCGGCCGGTGCCCTCGGGCAGCACCCGGGGCCAGGCCACCGAGAACCGGTACGTGTCGACGCCGAGCCCGCGCATCAGCGCGACGTCCTCGGGCCAGCGTCGATAGTGGTCGCAGGCCACGTCGCCGGTGTCGCCGTTGTCGATCGCGCCGGGCACCCGGCAGAAGGTGTCCCAGATGGAGGGTGTGCGGCCGTCGGCGTCAACGGCCCCCTCGATCTGGTACGCGGATGTCGCCACGCCCCAGCGGAAGTGGGCGGGCAGGGCGGTCGGGTCGGCCACAGACGTACTCCTTCGGTTCCGGGTGGGGGTGGCGCGGGACGGTCGGGAGGGCGGGACGGATGGTCGCGGGGGCGCGCGGGCGCGCCGGGGATGCCCAGCGTCCCGGTTTGCCACCTTCTTCACAGCTTAGTTCATAGCCTTAATCGTGGCGTTGAGGCATTCTGGTGGGGGCGGCCGGCCGGTGACGCCCGGGGAAGGACGCGGGTCGATGGACGTCAGACGCACCACCGTGCGCGACATGCGTCGCGCCAATCGCGCGGTGCTGCTTACCCGGATCTGGCTGGACGGCCCGCTCAGCCGCCACGAACTGGGGCAGTCCACCGCGCTGAGCCTGGCCAGCGTGAGCAACCTGGTCGGCGAGATGATCGGCGAGGGGTTGGTCGAGGTGGCCGGCCTGGTGGAGTCCGATGGTGGCCGGCCCCGGGTGCTGCTGCGGGTGGCGCCTGGCTACGGCTACCTGGTCGGCGCCGATGTCGGCGAGACCCGGATCCAGGTCGAGCTCTTCGACCTGACGATGACCGCGTTGGCGAAGGCGGAGTACCCGCTCGACGTCGCCGCGCCCGACCCCGGCCAGGTGGTGGCCCACCTGCTGCACGGGCTCATCGCGGTGACCGAGCAGGCCGGCGTCGACCCTGGCACCGTGCTCGGCCTGGGGGTGGCCGTCTCCGGCACGGTGGAACGCGCCGCCGACGCGGTCGTGCACGCCCAGACGCTCGGCTGGGAGGGCGTTCCGCTGGGTGCCATGCTCGGCGCCGGCACCGACATCCCTGTGCACGTCGACAACGGCGCGAAGACCCTCGGTCAGGCCGAGATGTGGTTCGGCGCCGGCCGGGGTGCCCGGCACGCCGTCGTGGCGCTGGTCGGCTCCGGGGTGGGCGCCGCCGTGATCACCGACGGGGTGAGCTACCGGGGCGCGCACAGCAGCGCCGGCGAGTGGGGGCACACCACCATCGCGTACGCCGGGCGTCGGTGCCGCTGCGGCAACCACGGCTGCCTGGAGGCGTACGTCGGCGCGGAGGGCATCCTCGACCGCTACCGGCAGGCCAACCGGGGTCGGCCGGCGGCCGGCGGCGACGAGGAGAGCGCGCTGGGGGAGTTGCTGCGCTCGGAGACGAAGACCGCCGAGGCGGTGCTCGACGAGACGGTGGGCTACCTCGGCGCCGGGGTGGCGAACCTGATCAACCTATTCAACCCCGAGCGGGTGGTGCTCGGCGGGTGGGCCGGGCTCGCCCTGGGCGAGCGGTTCCTGCCCCGGATCCGGGAGGTCACCGCCCGGCACGCGCTGCGCCAGCCGTACGCCCAGGCCTCCATCGAGCTGTGCCAGCTCGGGCCCGACGCGGTCGCGATGGGCGCGGCCACGCTGCCGATGGTCCGGCTGCTGCGCGACGGCGGGGTGCCCCGCTCGGCCGGCGCCGTCCGCGTTGACGCGTTGCCGCGCCCGGGCCGCCGCCCGCGCACCCGCTGACCCGGCGCGGTCAGGCTTTTCCTGCTCACGTCGTGACCGCATCTTGTCCTGCTCACGTCGTGGGGAAGGGGGCCGGTCAGACCGGGAGGCCGACGGCCGTGGCCAGGCAGGCCACGTCGGCGGGGAGTGGTCCGCCGCGCGCAAGGTCGGTGATCAGGGTACGGGCCAGTTGCCGTAACCGGACCTTGGCCGGCGCGGTCCGGTCCACCTCGACCAGCGTGCGTCCCGCCGCGAGCGGGCCGCCGACCTGGAGATACGCGCGGGCGGCGTCGAGCAGGTAGGCGACCCGAGCTTCGGCCGGTCGTCGACCCCCGCAGGGCGATGCGGGTGGGAAGGCAACGAGAGGCGGCTCGGCGAGTTCGAGGTCGCCGGTCCGACGGGCAGGCGAGAAGCCATACTGGAGCGGTGAACGCGCAGGCTCGCCGTACCGCCCGGCTCATGGTGGCAGGCACGACTTCTGACGCAGGCAAGAGCCTCGTGACGACCGCGCTGTGCCGAGCGTTCGCGCGGAGAGGAGTCGCGGTCGCCCCCTTCAAGTCGCAGAACATGTCGAACAACTCAATGGTGTGCGCCGACGGGGCGGAAATCGGCCGCGCGCAGTGGGTGCAGGCGCTAGCCGCTGGCGCAAAGCCGGAGGCGGCCATGAACCCGGTGCTGCTGAAACCGGGCGGGGACCGGCGCAGCCATGTCGTCGTCATGGGCAAGCCGGCGGGCGAGATTAGCAGCAAGGAGTTCGTCGGCGGCCGGACACACCTGGCCGAGGCCGCCTACGCCGCCTACGACGACCTATCCTCGCGCTACGACCTTGTCGTGGCCGAGGGGGCTGGCAGCCCAGCAGAGATCAACCTGCGGGCCGGCGACTACGTGAACATGGGCCTCGCGCGGCACGCGGACATGCCGGTGGTGATCGTCGGGGACATCGACCGCGGTGGCGTCTTCGCGGCACTGTACGGCACCTTGGCGCTGCTCGAGCCGGCCGACCAGGCGCTGGTGGCCGGTTTCGTCGTCAACAAGTTCCGCGGCGACGCCACGCTGCTCGGGCCCGGCCTGCGGCGGCTGGAGGAGATTGCGGCGCGTCCGGTCCTGGGCACCCTGCCCTGGCGCTCCGACGTGTGGCTGGACTCCGAGGACGCGCTCGATCTGGAGAGTCGGCGCGCCGGTACCGGGGGCGCGCTGCGGGTGGTCGTCGTGCGGCTGCCCCGTATCAGCAACTTTACCGACATTGACGCGTTGGGGCTCGAGCCCAATGTGGACGTCGTGTTCACCGCCGACCCGCACGACGTGGCCGACGCCGACCTCGTCGTCTTGCCCGGCACCCGGGCCACCGTCTCCGATCTCGCCTGGCTTCGCTCCCGTGGGCTAGATCGGGCGATCGTCCGACACGCGGAGGCAGGACGCGCGGTGTTCGGCGTCTGCGGAGGGTTCCAAATGCTCGGCCGCCATGTGCATGATCCCAACGGTGTCGAAACCGGCGAGCCGACGAGCGTGGCAGGACTGGGACTCCTGCGGGCCGAGACGACGTTCACCACGCGGAAGGTGCTGCGCCTCCCGAGTGGTGAGGCGTTCGGTGCACCTGCGTCGGGCTACGAGATCCATCACGGGCGCGTCACCCGCGACGCGGATGCCACCGAGTTCCTGGGAGGGGTTCAGGACGGCAACGTCCTGGGCACGATGTGGCACGGCAGCCTGGAGTCCGACGCTCTGCGCACGGCCGTGCTCGACCTCGTCGCGCGCGCTCGCGGCGGATCGTTTGCGCCGTCGGGCGTCAGCTTCGACGCTGCCCGTGAGGCTCGGTTGGATCTGCTCGGGGACCTGGCAGAAGAGCACCTCGACGTCGACGCGTTGCTGACCCTGGCCGAGCATGGCGTTCCCGCCGTCCCCGTGGTCGGGCCGTACGCGTGAGAATCCTCGTGCTCGGCGGAACGGGGGAGGCCCGGGCGCTGGCAGCAGCGCTCGTGGAGGACGGTGTCGAAGTGGTGACCTCACTTGCGGGACGTGTCGTGCGTCCGCGGCTGCCGGTCGGACAGGTGCGGGTTGGTGGCTTCGGTGGAATCGAAGGGTTGACGGCGTACCTCAAGGGGGCCGGGGTTAGTGCCGTCGTTGACGCGACACATCCGTTCGCGGAGAGGATCAGCGTCAACGCGGCTGCGGTATGCCCGGCGGTCGGCGTTCCGCTGCTCCGCCTGGAGCGGCTCGGCTGGGCTGGACGGCCCGAGGCCTCCGGCTGGCATTGGGTCAACAACCACGACGAGGCCGCCGACGTGGCGGCGGGGCTGGGCGAACGGCCGTTCCTCACGGTCGGACGGCAGTCGCTCGACCGTTTCGTCGAGCCGCTGCGCCGCCACGCGTGCCTGGTACGCGTGGTGGATGAGCCGGACATCCGCCTGCCAGCCTCCTGGATGCTGCTGCGCAGCCGTGGACCTTACACCCTCGAACACGAGCGGCAGGTGATGGCAGACGCGGACGTTCTGGTGACCAAGGACTCCGGCGGTGACCACACTGTCGCGAAGCTCGAGGTCGCCGCCGAGCGGGTGATGCCGGTGGTCGTCGTCCGCCGAGCTGGCCCACCGGCGGGCGTGCAGATCGTCCGCGACGTCGACGCAGTGCTGGCTTGGGTGCGAGGGTTGCTGGTGCGCTGAAGCAGCCATGCGGCGGATGGGCGCAGCAGATCCTTCATGGAAGGGCCAGCCCATGCGGTCTCGGCCGCGTTCGTGGGCCCGGCCAACGTCGTCAACGACGTCGGCCGCCCGCCAACGCGGCCGCTCAACCCCCGTGACCGACAGGGCGGCTCACAGCGTGGCGGCCAACTCCTGTCGCCGCCGCCGCTCGGCGGCTCGGTCCGCGTCACGTCCGACGAGGCCGGTCAACACGAAGCCGAGGACGGCCCACGTCGCGGCCAGGGTCAGGATCGACGAGCGGCGGAAGTACCAGAGCGTGTCAGCCGGGAAGTCGCCGACCTCGTTGACCGCAGGCAGGAGGGCACCGGCGGCCATAACCACCATGAGGTACGCGGTGACCCCGACCAGCACCGCGCCGTCCGCGCCCAGTCGAGGCAGGACCCGTCGGGCCAGGATCACGGCGCCGATTGCCGCGACGAGGCTCAGCGCCCAGAAGCCGAAGTAGAGGGCGGTCCGCTCGCCGATCGTGTCGCCCGAGCCCACCGCCGGAGGCGTGGCGGGATATTTGAAGAACGGCACCAGCGCCGTGGCGACGAAGCCGACGCCGACCACCAACGCGGTGGAGGCTCGTGCTGAGAGCGCACCCAGGCGCCCGATGGCGAACGCGGCAGCGAGCGCCGTGGCACCCCCGAGGACAGCGCCCATCAGGATGGTGCCGGTTGCCAGGCCCCAGGTCGACTGCGTGTCGCGAGAGACCTGGGCCTCCTCGCCGTGGCTGTGGGACTGCTCGGCGGCCGCGTCGGCGTGCGTGTGCCCGCTTTCAGTCGAGCCCGCCTCCTCCAGAGCGATGGCGGTGTCGATCTGGGGCTCAGCGACGACGTAGGCCACGAGGAAGGCCGCGAAGCCGGCGATCAGGCCGGCCAGCAGGCCACGTACGAGGAAGGCACGAGGGGCCATCAAGGGTCCGTTCGAGAGCCGGTCGCAGGCAGCACGGGCTGCCGACAGGACCGGAGGGAGGGGAAGAAGAATCCGGCCGACCGGACGCCAGACGCGCGAGCGTCAGTGGCAGGGGTAGCCCAAGACGTGCCGTGCGTCGTGGACCAACTCGTGGACGGCAGTGCCCTCGAAGACGGAGAACGCTCCCTGCTCGGCGCCGACGAAGAACAGAACGACGACGGTGAGCAGCGCGAAGAACAACGCCCAGGGGGCGAGTTCGCGCACAGGGATGGTGGGAAGAGCGGCCGGAGGGGCCGTAGTTGCCTGAGACATGACACTCCTTGGGAATTCTGCGTCCCATCGATGAATGTTCACCTGGCTGGAGGGTCTGGCTTTGCCGCAAGCGGCGTCACAGTAGCGCGACTGCGCCGGAATCGCACCGGCTTCCTTCAGCAAGGTGGAACGACCATAGCAGGAAACAGGGAGGAAGAGGGTGTGGCAGTTGTCTTGGCCGCCTGCGCAGGACGCGGCTCGAGCGCGGCCACGTGACCGATGACCACGACGGAAGGGGCACCCATGCCGGCTGCGGCGGTGTCGACGACGACGTGAGCGAGGGTGCTGCGGATGACCTGCTGGCTTGCCAGGCTGGCGTCCGCCACGACCGCGCACGGCATGCCCTCGTCCATGTCAGCCCCGATGAGCGCTTCGACGATGGCAGCAAGGGTGCGCGCCCCCATGAGCACCACGATCGTGGTGCCGGAGCGGGCGAGGGCCGGGTAATCAATCGATGAGTCGGGGTGGCCCGGAGGCACGTGGCCGGAGATGACGGTGAAACCCTGAACGAGTCCGCGATGGGTGACCGGAATGCCGGCGAGCTCTGGGCCGGCGACGCTGGACGTCACGCCGGGCACCACGGTGGTGGCGACGCCGGCGTCGGCGCACGCAACGACCTCCTCGAAGCCGCGGCCGAATACGTAGGAGTCGCCGCCCTTGAGCCGTACGACGTGACGCCCGGCGCGTGCGTGCTTCACGAGGAGACCGTTGATCTCCTCCTGGCTCGTGCTTCGTCCATAGGGAACCTTCGCGACATCGACGACCTCGGCGTCCGGGCGGGCCCACGCCAGGGCCTCCCATGGCGCCAGCCGGTCGGCGATGATCACGTCGGCCTGCTCGATGGCCGCGCGTCCGGCGACGGTGACCAGACCGGGGTCCCCGGGGCCGGCGCCGACCAGCGTGACGTGACCGGCTCGGTCCGTTCGGGCGGGCGCGTCAGCCGTCGGGGGCGCGACGGCCCGCAGCACGACGTCGAAGCGGCTCTCGTCCACGGGTGCCATGACCCAGGTCAGCCGCCGACGGAGGGCGAGGTCCTCCAAGGCGGCGCAGACGGTTGGCGCCGCGACGGTGACAGCCGCTCCCTCACGCAGCAATGCAGCGACCGTGGCAATGGCGCGCGGGCCCCCGTCGAGGACGAGCACGCTGCGACCGGTGACGTTCAGATCCATGTGGCGGCGAGTCCCAACGTGGTGAGCAGACGGCGGGTGGCGGCCGGCTCGCGGACGGCGATGCGCGCCCACGAGTCGTCGAGGCCGGGGAAGGTGTCGGTCCAGCGCACGGCCACGCCCGCCTCCCGCAGGCGCGCCCGCGCCCCGGAGCCCAGACGGGTGAGGACGAACGGGGCGTTGGACTCCACGACCGTGAGGCCGAGTTCGCTCAGCCCGTCCACGAGCGTGCGCCGTTGTCGCACGCATAGCGCGGCTCGGCCCTCTGCATCGGCCTCGGCCTGCGGCCCGGTGGTTGTGACGACGGCATGCAGCGCCAGGGTATTGACCGACCAGGGCGGTTGCTGGGCGCGGAAATCGGCGACCACGGCGGGGTCGCCCACGACGAGACCGGCGCGGATGCCGGGAATCGACCACAGCTTGGTGAGGCTTCGCACCACGACCAGCCCGGGTAGCCAGTGCGAGGTGAGCGTCTGCGGCTCGCCCGGCACGAAGTCCATGAACGTCTCGTCTACGACGACGACGCGCCCGGGGCGGCACAGGGTGCGCAGGGTCGCGGCGGCGTGTAGGCGCCCGGTCGGGTTGTTGGGGTTGTCCACCACGACGAGGTCCGCGTCCTCAGGGACGGCATCGGGGTCGAGGGCAAAATGGTCCTCGGCCCGACACAGGACATGGGTGGCGTTGTGGCCCGCGGCGCTTAGCGCAATGTCGGGCTCGGCGAACCGGGGGTGCACAACGACCGGGTGCCGCCAGGGACGTGCTCGGGCGAGCAGGAAGAACGCCTCGGCGGCACCGGCCGTGATGAGGATCTCTGACTCGTCACGGCCGTAGCGGCGTGCCGCAGCAACGTGAGCCGCCCTGGCTTCGGGGTACGTGTCGGAGTTCGCGATCCCGTCGTGCAGCGCCCGATCGAGCCACTCCGGGCGGGGCAGATAGCTGACGTCGACCGTCAGGTCCAGCAGGCCGGCGGAGAGCTTCGAGTCGCCGTGGTGACGCAACGGGGCTGCGGCCGGTTCGGGGACCGGTGGCGCGGCAGTGTGTGTTTTTGGCCTACCAGGTGCCGCGATGGCGTCCGCCCGGTGCACGGCGTCCGCGAATGACTGGGCCAGGCGTGGGTGCCCTGCCCAGTGCACATGCAGGTAGGATGCGCTGAGCGTCAGGCCCGCGAACCCCACGTCCCTGCCCTCCAGCCTCCACGCGGGACGCTCGCCGTGCACGGGAGTGACCGTGGTGCGATGGAATTCGTGTGCCGTGGCAGCGGTCCCGCGCTCGCCGAGGAGCTGGTCCGAGCCGAGTTCGGCCCGGCGGTACGCGAGGGTGAGCCGGGGCGTCATGACCGCGTCGGCGTCGAGCGCCCCGACCATGGGGTGCCCGTCGATCGAGTGGCACAGGTACAGCAGTCCGGCGCACTCGGCCACCGTCGGGACGCCGTCGAGGACGGCCTGACGCAACTCGTCGCGCAGGGTCTTGTTGGTGCTCAGCGAGGCCGCGTGCACCTCGGGGAAACCTCCACCGAGATACAGACCGCGCGTCCCGGCGGGAAGCCGCTCGTCCCGGGCCGGGTCGAACGGCACGACGGTGCAACCCGCCGCCTGCAGCAGCTCGGTCGTCTCGGCGTACCGAAAGGTGAATGCCCGCCCGGCCGCGACCGCGATGATCGGAGACCCGGTCCCGCCGCGTCGGACGTACGCGGTCGGGTCCCACGGCTCGCAATCGAGGTCGGGCGCGGCCTGCGCCACCTTCAGTATGGCGTCGAGGTCGACGTGGCGGGCGACCTGCTCGGCCAGTCTGTCCAGCGAGGCAGCGGCTTCGTCGCGCTCGGCTGCGGGGACGAGCCCGAGGTGACGTGAAGGAGCGCTGACCCCCTGGTCGCGCTGCAGGATGCCCAGCACGGAGACGCCGGCGGACTCCACCGCGCGTGCCGCCTCGGCGGCGTGGCGCGGGGAGCCGGCCTTGTTGAGCACGACACCCGCGATGGTGACGCCGGGCTGGAAGGTCGCCATCCCGTGCACGACTGCCCCCACGCTGCGCGAGGTGTGCGAGACATCCACGACCAGTACGACCGGCGTGCGGGTGAGCGTCGCGACGTGGGCGGTGGAGGCGAACCCGTCGCCGCCGATGCGGCCGTCGAACAGACCCATGACGCCCTCTAGAACCGCGACGTCCGCGTCCCGGGCGCCGTGCAACAGCAGCGGGACCATGAGGGAGGGGTCGGTCAGGTGCGGGTCCAGGTTGCGGCCCGGACGGCCGGTGGCCAGCGAGTGGTAGCCGGGGTCGATGTAGTCGGGGCCGACCTTGTGCCCGGAGACGGTGTGCCCACGGGCGGCCAGCGCAACCATGAGCCCGGTCGCGACCGTGGTCTTGCCATGGCCGGAGGCCGGCGCCGCGATCAGCACACGCGGCAATGTCACCACTCGATGCCTCGCTGGCCCTTCTGGCCGACGTCCATCGGGTGCTTCACGTGCAGCATCTCGGTTACCAGGTCGGCCGCCGCGAGGAGGCGGGGGTCGGCGCGGCGGCCGGTGACGACGACGTGCTGGCGGCCAGGACGGTTGGCGAGTGTCTCCACGACGTCGTCGACGTCGACCCAGCCCCACTGCATCGGGTAGGTGAACTCGTCCAGGACGTACAGCTGATGCCGCTCGGCCTGGATGCGCCGCTTCACCTCCTCCCAGCCCTCGACGGCGTCAGCGGCATGGTCTGCGTCGGTGCCGTTCTTGCGGCTCCAGGACCACCCCGAGCCCATCTTGTGCCACTCGACGGGCCCGCCCTCGCCGGTTTCCTCGTGCAGGCGGGCGAGCCGTTCGAGCACTGTCTGCTCCCCGATGCGCCACTTGGCCGACTTGACGAACTGGAAGACCCCGATGTCCCAGCCCTGGTTCCAGGCGCGCATCGCCAGGCCGAAGGCAGCGGTCGACTTTCCCTTGCCGTTGCCGGTGTGGACCATCAGCAGCGGTCGGTTACGTCGTGCCCGGGTGGTGATGCCGTCGTCCGGGACGACCAGCGGCTTGCCCTGCGGCATCAGGCCACTCCCTCGTGCGGCGCGGTCGCCGCGTGGACGACGCTGGTGAGCCCGTCGGCGGTCACCTCACCGAGCGGCACGTGCTCGGCCTGCAGATGGGTGGCTAGTCGCGCGGCAAGGCCGAGCCGGAACCGTCCGGTCTCACAGTCGACCACGACGCTCTGCACGCCGGAAGCGGCCAGGTGCGCTGCGGCGCGGTGGGCACGACCGAGTGCGTCCGGCCCGAAGGTCGCACGGCCGTCGGTCACCACGACCAGCAGTGGCCGGCGGGACGGGTCGCGCAGCGCCTCGCGGCGCAGCACCTCCGCGGAGCGCTGCAGGCCCTCGGCCAGCGGTGTCCGTCCGCCGGCCGGTAGGTCGGCCAGCCGCCGGGAGGCGACATCGACGGACCAGGTCGGCGGCAGGGCGATGTCGGCGGTGCGCTGGCGGAACGTCACCAGCGCGACCTTGTCACGACGGCGGTAGGCGTCCAGCAGCAGCGCGAGCACGGCGGTCTTGACCTGCTCCATGCGGCGTCGCGCGGCCATCGAGCCGGACGCGTCGACGCACAGCAGGACGAGGTTCGACTCCCGCCCGACGGTTTCTGCGCGGCGCAGGTCGCCTTGAGCGAAGACGAGACCGCGCCCCTCGCTGAAACCGCCACGGGAACGCTGGTGCGGTGCCGCAGCAGTGATGGTGCCTGGCAGGTGCAGGCGGTTGGGGGCGGACCCTCCGCGCTGTTGCCCGACGACCCGGCCTTGAGGTGTGCGGGCCCGGGACCGACGGCCGGCCTGGCCTTCGCCGGTGCCCCGGACGACGAGCAGGCGGGCGCGTGCCGGCTGGCCGGCGGACGCGATCGATGCGGCACCGGCCGACTGCGGCTCGTTGTCCGGTGCGGGCGGGCCTCCGTCTTGAAAGTCGTGGGCGTCCCGGGACGGGCCGTCCTGCGGGGCGTCGTCCGGCGGCCCGCCGCCGGGACCACCGGGGCCGCCGTCGGGACCGTCCGGTCCAGGGTCGGGGTCGCGGCTCAGTAGGTCGTCGAGCCGGTCCTCGTCCAGGCCGGGCTCGTCGAACGGGTTGCGGCGCCGGCGGTGCGGCAACGCGAGACGGGCGGCGACGCGAACGTCCTCGCGGGTCACGTGTACGCGCCCCTGCCAGGCGGCGTGCGCCACGGCGGTGCGGGCGGTGACGAGGTCGGCCCGCAGGCCGTCGACATCGAAGGCGGCGCACACCTCAGCGATGGTCGTGAGTGTCTCGTCATCGAGCACGACGTCCGGCACGAGCTGCCGCGCCGCTGCCAGGCGCGTACGCAGGGCGTCCTGTTTGTCGGCCCAGCGTGCGGCGAACCCCTCCGGGTCGGCGTCGAACGCTAGCCGGCGACGCACGACCTCCACCCGCAAGGAGGGGTTACGCGGCGCGGCGACCTCGACGGTCAAACCGAACCGGTCGAGCAGCTGCGGACGCAGCTCGCCCTCCTCGGGGTTCATCGTGCCGATCATCACGAACCGGCAGGCGTGCTCGATCGAGAGGCCCTCGCGCTCCACGCTGACCCGGCCGGTCGCCGCCGCGTCGAGCAGCAGGTCGACGAGATGGTCATGCAGCAGGTTGACCTCGTCGACGTAAAGCAAGCCGCGATGGGCTCGGGCGAGCAGGCCCGGCTCGAACGCCACGACACCGTCGCGCAGCGCCGCATCGAGCTTGAGGGAGCCCGTCACTCGGTCGTCGCTCGCACCGACGGGCAGCTCGACGAACCGGACCGGTCGCGCGACGATCGGGGTGGACGCGTCGATGGGCCCGTCTGGGCAAACCGCCAGGGGATCGTCCGGGTCGACCGAGAATCGGTCGCCCTCATACGTCCGCACCAGCGGCAGCACGTCGGCGAGGCCGCGCACGGTGGTGGTCTTGGCGGTGCCCTTCTCCCCACGGACCAGGACGCCGCCGATGAGCGGGTCGATCGCGACCAGGTTGAGGGCGAGAGTCAGGTCGTCGGAGCCGACGATGGCACAAAAGGGGTACTGCGCTGGCATATAGGGCTCCCGCTCGATCTGCCATGACCGTCCACGACGCGGACGCGTCGCGGATCGGATCGAGGCCGGTCTTCGGACTTCCCAGGTTTGCGCCTGAGTCACCGCAGCGGGCCCTGTGCCGGATTCTCACCGGCTTCCCAGATTCTCCCCGTGGCCATCGACCGTGGGGCACCTCGAACCGTCGCATCACCTTAGACGCCGTCCTGACGGCCCTGGCAGCGGTCCGGCGGTCGGTCGGGGCGGGCTAGGGTGCAACCGTGGAGGCGCAGGTGGTCGTTGTGGGGCTCGGGGCCGACGGTTGGACGGGATTGCCCGAGTTGTCCCGGGCGCTGGTGCGTGGGGCGGCGACGCTGCTCGGCGGGGCCCGGCACCTCGATGCGGTGCCGTCAGTCGATGGCCAGAAGCGCGTGACGTGGCCGTCGCCGCTGCGGGAGAGCCTGCCGGGCCTGCTGGACGCCGCGCGCAGGCCCATCGTCGCGCTGGCGTCGGGAGACCCGCTCGTGTCGGGCGTCGGCACGACCTTGCTGGACGTCCTTGGTCCGCAGCGGGTGACGATCGTGCCCGCAGTCTCCTCCGTCGCGCTCGCCCGAGCACGTCTCGGGTGGCCGGCGGAGTCCGTCACGACGGTGAGTCTGGTCGGCCGTGACGTGCGTCTCGTGGTGCCCGCGCTCGCCCCCGGGCGGCGGCTGCTGGTGCTCTCCAGCGACGAGATGACGCCTGCCGCCGTCGCCGCGCTGCTCACTGAACTCGGCTGGGGAGAGTCCAGGCTGGTCGTGCTGGGTGATCTCGGCGCCGCGGGTGAGTCGCGTGCCGAGTCGACCGCGGCCTCGTGGAACGCCGTGGACGTGCCCCGGCTGAACGTCCTGGCCGTCGAGGTCTGCGGCATCGGACCGGGCTGGGCCGCAGGCGGGGTGCTTCCCGACGACGCGTTCGAGCACGCCGGGCAGATCACCAAGCGCGACCTGCGGGCCAGCGCCCTGGCCCGGCTCGCGCCCGCTCCCGGTCAGCTGCTGTGGGACGTCGGTGCCGGCAGTGGCTCGATCGGCGTGGAGTGGATGCGTGCCTGGCCGACGGCGCGGGCGGTCGCGATCGAGTCTCGCGCCGACCGTGCCGCGCTCGTACGCCGCAACGCCGCCACGCTCGGCGTCCCTGGCCTGCGTCTCGTCGAGGGCTCGGCACCCGATGCCCTGGCCGGTCTCCAGCGCCCTGACGCGGTGTTCGTCGGTGGAGGGGTTACCGTCCCCGGCGTGATCGAGGCGTGCTGGGACGCGCTCGGTACCGGTGGCCGGCTCGTCGTCCACGGCGTCACGGCCGAAACCGAGACGGTGCTGTTCGAGCAGTATCGTCGCCATGGCGGCGAGCTCGTTCGCCTGCACGTCGAACGCGCCGAGCCGCTCGGCGGCTTCACCGGCTGGACACCCGCGCGTGCCGTCAGCCAGTGGACCGTCACCAAAGGAGAGCCATGACCGTCCATTTCGTCGGGGCCGGACCCGGTGCCGCCGACCTGCTCACGCTACGCGCGGTGCGCCTGCTCGGGGCCGCGGACGTGTGCCTGTATGCGGGTACCTATCTCGACGCCGACGTGCTCGGTCACTGCCGTGACGACGCCCGGCTCATCGACACCCAGCATCTCGACTTGGACGAGATCACCGCCCACCTGATGCAGGCGCACGCCGACGGGCTGGAAATCGTCCGGCTGTGCTCGGGTGACCCGTCGCTGTACTCCGCACTGCATGAGCAGGCGCGTCGACTCGACGCGGCGCACGTCCCGTGGGACGTCACTCCCGGGGTACCGGCCTATGCGGCTGCTGCGGCGATCATCGGCGCCGAGCTGACCGTCCCCGAGCTCGCCCAGTCGGTCGTGCTCACCCGCGCTCAGGCCCGTTCCACGGTCATGCCGCCGGGGGAGAAGCTCGCTGCGTTCGCCGCGACCGGCGCGACCCTGGCCCTGCACCTGGCCATCACTCGCAGCCGCGAGCTGGCCGCCGGGCTCGCCGAGCACTACGGCGACGGGTGCCCGGTCGTGGTCGTGTCCAAGGCGACGCAGCCGGATGAGCTTGTCCTGCGCGGCACACTGGCCGACATCGGCGACCAGGTCGAGGCCGCAGGCCTGCGCCAGGCCGCGGTCATCCTGGTCGGCCCTGCGCTGGCTCCCGACGTCCGTGGCGGCGAGTCGTTCCTGTACGCGGCCAGCCGTGAACGCCGCGCCCTCGGTTGACTAGGCGACGAAGCGCGGGGTCCAGACGCGTCCGCTCGCGGTGACTCGCGTTGACGAGGCGCCGACGAGCAGCAGGCACTTCATGTCGATGATTTCGGGGTCGAGCTCGCCCAACGTCGTCACGGTGAGGCTCTCCTCGGCGCGGCCGACGTCGCGACCGACGACGACGACGGTCTCGGGCGGCTTGTGCTCCAGCAGAACTGCTCGGGCCTGTGCGACCTGCTCGATGCGTGAGCGCGACCGTGGGTTGTAGAGGGCGAGCACGAGGTCCGCCTCGGCGACGGCGCGCAGCCGCTTCACCACGACGTCCCAGGGCTTGAGTCGGTCCGACAGGCTCAGCACCGCGAAGTCAGCGCCGATGGGGGCACCGGCACGCGCCGCGACCGCTTGGACGGCGGAGATTCCGGGCACGACCCGCACCACGACGTCCGCGTAGCGCGGGTCCTCGGCAGCCTCGAATACCGCCGACGCCATGCCGAAGATGCCCGCGTCGCCACCGGAGACGACCGCGACGCGCTCACCGGCGAACGCCAGTTCGAGCGCCTCGCGGGCTCGGTCTACCTCCACTGTGTTGCCGGATGAGTGACGCATCAGGCCTGGGCGCTGCGGAACGCGCTGGACGTATGGTCCGTAGCCGATGACGTGGTCGACCTCCGCGAGCACCTGCGACGCCTCGGGGGAGAGCCACTGGTCGGGGCCCGGACCGAGGCCCACGACGATGACTTCGGCACCGGCGACGGGCTCGACGACCTCGCTCGCTGGGCGGTCGTAGCGCGCCACACCGGGACGGGTGTCGCCGGGGACCAGGACGATCGAGAAGTACGGCACCGTCGCGGGGTCCACGTCGACGACCGGGAGCACCCGCTCGGCGTCCATCGACGCCCGCTCGACGTACCAGGACCCCTCGACGCGTCCCGCCTGCTCGAGCGCCGAGCGGACCTTGGCGAACGTGCGGCCGAGTTTCATGATCACGGCGCCGTCGGTGTCGGCGAGGCGCCGGGCCAGTTCCGGCTCGGGAAGGGTGCCCGGCAGCACCGTCAGCACGTCGGTCTGCCGGACCAGGGGCAGGGCGGTCGTGGCCGTGGCGGCCGCAAAGGCGGGCACGCCTGCGACGACCTGTGTCTCGAACTCGTCCGCGAGCCGGTCGTGCAGGTACATGAACGAGCCGTAGAGCATCGGATCGCCCTCGGCCAGCACGACGACGTCGCGGCCCGCTCTCAGGTGCGCGCGGAGCCGATCGCCACACTCGGCGTAGAAGTCGGCCATCGCGCCGGCATACCCGCCCGGATGGTCGGTGGTCGCCGTCGTCACCGGGTAGCTGAGGGCTTCCTCGATCACGCCCTCCGGGAGCAGATCGGCGGCGATGCGACGGGCGTTCGACTGCTTGCCGACGCCCTGGTGGTAGGCGACGACATCCGCCGCCCCGATCAGCCGGGCGGCCTTCAGCGTGACGAGCTCGGGATCCCCCGGGCCGAGACCGACGCCGAACAGTCGCCCGCTCACTCCGCCTCCTGCGCCAAGGCGTTGAGCGCCGAGGCGGCCATCGCCGAGCCACCCCGACGCCCCGTCACCACGAGGTAGGGCACGTCGAGCCCGGGTGCATCGGTGGCCAGGTCGATGAGCGCCTGCTTGGACTCGGCCGCACCGACGAAACCCACCGGCGTGCCGATGATCGCGGCCGGACGAGGGGCGCCGTCACGCAGCATCTCCAGCAGGTGGAACAGGGCCGTGGGGGCGTTGCCGAACGCGACGACGGCACCCTCGATGTGCTCGGCCCACAGAGACACCGCCACCGCAGACCGGGTCGTGCCCCAGTCGCGGGCGAGCGCCGGAACCTCGGGCTCGGGCAGGAGGCAGCGGACCTCGTTGTCGCGGGGCAGCCGGGCGCGGGTGACGCCGGCGGCGACCATGCGCGCATCCGTCAGGATCGGCGCTCCCGCGTCGAGGGCCGCCCGGGCCGCCGTCACGAGACCGGGGTGGATCACCAGGTCCCGCGTCAGGTCAATCTGTCCACACGCATGGATCATCCGCACCGCGACCTTCTCGGCGTCGGCGGGAACGCGCGAGAGGTCGGCCTCGCTGCGGATGGTCGCGAACGACTCCGCGTAAATCGCCGCGCCGTCGGTGACGTAGTCATAGCGGCGCGTCGGTGGGGCGAGAGTCATGCATTCTCCAGATCGGGGACGAGCAGGGTGCGTTGTGACGTGACGATGAGGCTACCGGCGCCGAGGGCGGGGACCTCGTCCATGAAACGGGCATCCACCCGGCTGTCGGGAACCGCGAGGTGCAGCGCGACACGGCCGTCGTCCTGCGTGATCCTCCCAAGCGGGGGTGGCGGCGTGCTCACCCGGGTTGCCGCGGCACGCTCGAGTGCTCTGCCCAGCACCGCTGCGCCTGCGCCTGGCAGCTCGTCGACGTGCCAGGGGGAGCTTGGTTCGCTGCCGGCGAGCTCGACGAACCGCACGGCGAGTGCCGTCAGCGCCGCAGCGGCCTCGCCCAGCGGGACCACCGGTCCCCACGCCGACGTCCCGGCGCGCAGCTGCGCGGTGCTCGCGTCGAGCGCCACGAGACCGAGGTCCAGGTCGCGTCCGACCAGGTCGCCGCGGCCGTCGTCGAGCACGAACAGGAACCGGCCGGCCAGCGCGGCGAGCAGGGGCTCAGCGCACAGCCGGGTATCGAGGTCAGCGACGACCGGACGTAGGTCGGCGCGGCCACCGCTGCGTCCGGTGAGCGGTGAGGCCAAGATGTTGCGCACCCGCTCGTGCGACGTCGACGGCACGAGCCCGGTCGCCATGATCGCGTCCACGACCGCGTCCGGCAGGCACCCGTGGTCGTGCTCGATGCCGCGCACCTGGAGGTTGGCACGGCTGGTCAGCTTGACCGTGCCGTCGCCGTACCTGCCCGCCACCTGGACGAGCGCGCCGAGCGCCTCGGTCGTCACGGCACCACCGGGAACGCGCACCCGGACGAGCGCGCCGTCGGCGGCGATCCAGGGGCGCAGCAGGCCGGGGCACAGGTCGCGCCGGGTCCTATCGGTCACGGAGCCATCGTGCCAGAGCCCATCTCGGGCACTGTAGGCCGACGGTGCTACGTTCGTTCTGCCAGCCAAACTCAGCAATGAGCCAGGGAACCCGGTGAAAGTCCGGGACTGACGCGCAGCGGTGAGGGTGACGGGCGGAGCACGATGCCACTGGACCAACGGTCTGGGAAGGCGCTCCGTCCGGTTGATCCTGAGTCCGAAGACCTGCTGGCCGCAGACCCGTCTGCGACACCTGCCCATCCAGGCCTCGCGAACAGGCCTCCGGACGAAGGAAGACCGTCGTGTCTCGTTATTCTCGCTCCCACCAGCTCGGCTCCTCGCCCCCAGGTCCTGCCCACCCGGCTCGTCTGCTTCTGACGTCGTGAGCGTCCTCGTCCACGTCGCGATCGCGCTTTCGGACGCCGCCCGACCTGCGGTGCTGCGCAGGGAGGCGGAGGCCGCTGGCGCCCGTCTGGCTTTCCTGCAGGGCGGCGAGCCCACGCTCACCCACGTGCTCGACCTGCTGCACGCCGACGGCATCCCAGAGGTTCGCCTCGAGGCGGTGAGCACCGACGACCTGACCTACGCCCGCTCGTGGGTGGGACGTGTCGCCGGCCACTGGCACCGCCAGCAGGTCGACCCGCCGACCATCCGGTTCGGAGAGCGCAGCATCACCGGTCGCGAGGCGCCATTGTCGTCACCTGCCTGGGACTCGCCCCCGCCGTACCGGCACCATTTGCTGCTGTGCCGCGGCCCGCGCTGCAGCGCCCGAGATGCGGACGAGACCTACCGCGCGCTTGTCGGCGCGCTCGTCGAGCACCGCCTCACTGACTCTGATGTCCTCATGGCACAGACCGGGTGTTTATTCCCCTGTAATCACGGCCCCGTGGCCGTCGTTCACCCCGACGGCACCTGGTACGGGCCGGTGCGACCGGGCGACGCGGCACGGCTGGTCCGCGAGCATCTGCGCGCCGGTCGCCCGGTCGACGACCTGCGCCTCGGCTCCCGGATCATCTCCACCGAAGGAGAAGCATGACCCGCATCGTTCTCATGTCAACGTCGGACACCGACCTGTTGTCGGCGCGTGCCAGCGACTCGAACTACACCTGGGCCAACCCTGTTCGGGTCACAAACGAGCGCCGCCAGGCCCTGACCGCCGAGGCAGACCTGGTGGTGCTGCGCGTACTCGGCTCGCCCGAGGACGTGCGGGACATCGCTGCCCTCGTGCGCGATGTCGGACGGCCGCTGGTCGTCCTCGGTGGGGAGCGCACGCCGAATGCCGCACTCATGGAGCTCTCCACCGTGCCGATGGGCGTCTGCGCCGAGGCGCACCGCTACCTCGCCGAGGGCGGCGCGGATAACCTGCGTCAGCTGCACGCCTTTCTTTCCGACACGGTGCTGCTGACCGGCGAGGGCTTCGAGCCGCCGGCCGTCCTGCCCGAGTGGGGCGTGAGCCGGCAAGCAACCGGGACCGATTTGCCCCGGGTCGGTGTCCTTTACTACAGGGCACACGAGGTGAGCGGCAACAACGCGTTCGCGCACGAGCTCGCAGACGCGATCGACGCGACCGGCATGGCGGTCGGAGTGCCGATCTTCGTCTCCTCGCTGCGGGCGGCGCCCGACGAGCTGTTCACCGAGCTCGCCACGCTCGGCGCGATCGTGGTCACCGTACTCGCCGCCGGTGGTTCCAAGCCCGCCACCGCCAGCGCCGGCGGCGACGACGAGTCCTGGGACGTCGAGCGGCTACGTGCCTTGGACGTCCCCGTGCTGCAGGCGCTGGCGCTCACGTCCAGCAAGGCCCAGTGGGAGACATCTGACGACGGTGTCACCCCGCTCGACTCCGCAACCCAGATCGCCATCCCTGAGTTCGACGGCCGGCTGATCACCGTCCCGTTCTCATTCAAGGAGGTTGACGCCGACGGTCTGCCGCGCTACGAGACCGACGCCGAGCGGTGTGCCCGCGTCGCGGGCATCGCGGTGAACCACGCACGGCTCCGACACGTTCCACCGGCCGAGCGCAGGGTGGCACTGGTCCTGTCTGCCTACCCGACCAAGCACAGCCGCATCGGCAACGCCGTCGGCCTCGACACGCCCGTGTCGGCCATCCGGCTGCTGCGCGCGATGCGCGACGCCGGCTACGACCTCGGCGAGCCCGGCCAGATCCCTGGGCTCGACCCGCTTCCGCCGGTCGACGGGGAGAGTCCCGACACGACGGCCGGCAACGCGCTCATCCACGCGCTGATCGAGGCCGGTGGCCAGGACGAGGAGTGGCTCACGCAGGCCCAACTCAGCGAGTCACACGTGCGCATCCCCTGCGACGACTATCTGCGCTGGACCGCCCACTTGCCGGACGAGCTTCGTGACGCCATGACCGAGACCTGGGGCGAGGCCCCCGGCTCTCTGTTCGTCGACGACGCCGGTGACATCGTGCTGGCCACCCTGCGTGCGGGCAACGTCGTCATCCTCATTCAGCCGCCACGCGGCTTCGGCGAGAAGCCGGTCGCGATCTACCACGACCCCGACATGCCACCGTCGCACCACTACCTGGCGGCGTACCGCTGGCTCGAGCACGGCTTCGGCGCCGACGCGGTCGTGCACCTGGGCAAGCACGGTTCGTTGGAGTGGCTGCCGGGCAAGAACGCCGCGCTCTCGGCCGCGTGCGCCACGGACGCGGCCATCGGCAACATGCCACTGATCTACCCGTTCCTCGTCAACGACCCCGGCGAAGGCGCCCAGGCCAAGCGCCGCGCGCACGCCACGATCGTCGACCACCTCGTGCCGCCGATGGCGCGCGCCGAGAGCTACGGCGACATCGCCAAGCTCGAGCAGTTGCTCGACGAGCATGCCAACGTCGCGGCCATGGACCCGGCGAAGCTGCCCGCCATGCGCCAGCAGATCTGGACGCTCATGCAGTCCGCGCAAATGCACCGTGACCTCGGTCTGGAGGAGCGGCCCGACGACGAGGAGTTCGACGACTTCCTGCTGCACGTCGACGGCTGGCTGTGCGAGATCAAGGACGTTCAGATCCGCGATGGGCTGCACGTGCTGGGCGAGGCACCGACGGGGGCGGCGCGGGTCAACCTCGTGCTCGCCGTGCTCCGGGCCGCCCAGGTGTGGGGCGGCCGGAACCGCGCTCTGCCCGGCCTCCGTGCCGCCCTAGGGCTCACGGAGGACGCCTCTCTCCCCGCGGTCGACGCCGTGGAGGGGCAGGCCCGCGCCTTGGTCGAGGCGATGGAGAAGGAGGGCTGGGCCGTCGATGGGATCGACGCACTGCACGACGACCCAGTCGTGCGCGACGTTCTGCGGTTCGCCGCCGAGCAAGTCGTCCCGCGTCTGGCCGCCACCACCGACGAACTGACCAACATCCTGCACGCGCTCGCCGGCGGCTTCGTCGAGGCCGGGCCGTCCGGGTCCCCGCTGCGCGGCCTGGTCAACGTCCTGCCGACCGGCCGCAACTTCTACACCGTCGACCCCCGAGCCGTCCCGTCGCGCCTCGCGTGGGAGACGGGACAGGCCATGGCCGAGTCGCTCGTCGCCCGGCACCTCGCCGAGACCGGTGAGCACCCGCGCTCGGTCGGTCTGTCGGTGTGGGGAACATCCGCCATGCGCACGTCAGGTGACGACGTCGCGGAGGTGCTCGCACTGCTGGGCGTACGCCCGACCTGGGATCCGGCCTCCCGACGCGTCAACGGCTTGGAGGTGATCGACCTCGACGAGCTGGGCCGGCCGCGCATCGACGTCACCGTGCGCATCTCGGGCTTCTTCCGCGACGCATTCCCGCACGTCATCGAGATCCTCGACGACGCCGTGCAGAAGGTCGCCGGGCTGGACGAGCCCGACGAGCTCAACTTCGTCCGCGCGCACACCCGGGAGAGCCTGGCCGAGCACTGCGACCTGCGGCGAGCCACCACCCGAATCTTTGGCTCGAAGCCAGGCTCGTACGGTGCTGGCATCCTCCAGGTCGTCGAGTCCGGCACGTGGCGCGACGACGCCGACCTAGCCGCGGTCTACACGGCGTGGGGCGGCTTCGCGTACGGCCGTGGACTCGACGGCGTCGCAGCCACCGAAGACATGCGCACCAGCTACAAGCGCATCGCCGTCGCGGCGAAGAACATCGACTCGCGCGAGCACGACATTGCCGACTCCGACGATTACTTTCAGTACCACGGCGGCATGATAGCCACGGTCCGCGCACTGACCGGCACCGAGCCGAAGGCATACGTCGGAGACTCGACCATGCCGGACGCCGTGCGCACCCGCACGTTGCAGGAGGAGACCAACCGCGTTTTTCGCTCACGCGTCGTGAACCCGCGCTGGATCGCGGCGATGCAGCGCCACGGGTACAAGGGCGCGTTCGAGCTCGCCGCGACCGTGGACTACCTGTTCGGCTTCGACGCGACCGCCGGCGTCGTGCAGGACTGGATGTACGAGTCGCTGGCTCGCGAGTACGTCCTCGACCAGACGAACCAGGAGTTCATGCGCCGCGCGAACCCCTGGGCGTTGCGCGGCATCGTGGAACGGCTGAACGAGGCTGCTGACCGTGGGCTGTGGTCCGAGCCAAACGCTGAAGTCATGGCGGAGATGGCGCGGGTGTACCTGGAGGTCGAGGGCGACTTGGAGGACGACGCGTGACCCGACGCCTTGCGCTCGTTGGGCTGGGCCCCGGGGACCCCGAGCTGGTGACGGCCCAGGCCGCCCGGGTGCTCAACGAGGTCGCCTACTTCCTCGTCGCCGACAAGACCGAGCAGCATCCGGGCACGGCCGACCTGATTGCGGTGCGCGAGGCGATCTGCGAGCGGCACCTGACAGGGGAGTGGCGGCTCGTGCATGTCCCCGACCCCGAGCGAAACCGTGCCGACCCGGCCGATTACGTCACTGCGGTCAGCGACTGGCACGAGGCGCGAGCGCAGATCTGGGAGCAGATACTGCTGGACAACCCGGGAGATGCGGCGGTGCTCGTCTGGGGCGACCCAGCCCTCTACGATTCAACGATCCGGCTGGCGGACCACATCGCCAAGCGCGGACGCGTCGATGTCGCTGTGGAGGTGGTGCCCGGCCTCAGTAGCGTCCAGCTACTCGCGGCCCGTCACCGACTCGTGCTTAACGCCATCGGTGGGCCAATCACGATCACGACCGGCCGGCGTCTGCTCGAGGACGCGGCAGATGGCGACAACCTCGTCGTCATGCTGGACGGGATGTTGACCTGCCGCCGGCTACCCGAGCCCTCAGCCTGGTGGATCTGGTGGGGCGCCAACCTCGGCTCGTCTGGCGAGCAGTTGGTGACTGGTCGCTTGAACGAGGTCGCCGACGCGATCTGGTCACGACGAGCAGAGGTGAAGCGAAGTCGAGGATGGGTGATGGACACGTACTTGTTGCGTCGGCACTGAGACGGAGTGGGCCGGCTCGGTAGTTGCCCTCCCACCGTGCCCGCCGTGGCCGGCGGCACCCCGCCCGGGGTGCCGCCGCCTCGGCCCGTCAGGCCGGCAGGTTCCACTTCTGGTTGGCTGCGCCCGTACAGGACCAGATCTGCGTCTTCGTGCCGTCGGCGGAGGTGTTGCCGATGATGTCGAGGCACTTGCCCAGCGACCGCAGCGTCCCGTCGGAGGCGCGGGTCCAGGTCTGGTTGGCGCTGCCGCCGCAGCTCCAGATCTGTGCCGCGGCGCCGTCGGCGCTGCTGTTGTCGGTGACGTCCAGGCATTTGCCGTCGAGGCCGGCCTGGTGGAGTCCGATGGTGGCCGGCCCCGGGTGCTGCTGCGGGTGGCGCCCGGCTACGGCTACCTGGTCGGCGCCGATGTCGGCGAGACCCGGATCCAGGTCGAGCTCTTCGACCTGACGATGACCGCGTTGGCGAAGGCGGAGTACCCGCTCGACGTCGCCGCGCCCGACCCCGGCCAGGTGGTGGCCCACCTGCTGCACGGGCTCATCGCGGTGACCGAGCAGGCCGGCGTCGACCCCGGCACCGTGCTCGGCCTCGGGGTGGCCGTCTCCGGCACGGTGGAACGCGCTGCCGACGCGGTCGTGCACGCCCAGACGCTCGGCTGGGAGGGCGTTCCGCTGGGTGCCATGCTCGGCGCCGGCACCGACATCCCTGTGCACGTCGACAACGGCGCGAAAGCCTGCTGCGTGACATGGATCGGTCGGTGAGGCAGCCGGCCGTCAGTCCGAGGCGGTGACCTGCTCGTGAGTACCTCTACAAACCGGCCACCCTTATGAGACAGAACGCTTCGTGAAGTCCGCCTTGTGGTCGACCGCCCACTCGGCGAAGGTGCGCGCCGGCTTGCCGAGCACTTTTTCGACAGTGCCGTCGATCTCGGCAGGCCCTTCGAGAGCCTCCACGTAGTAGCGGATCCTGGTCTCGATGATCTCCGGCGTGGCCATCGGATCGAGCACCCCAGTCTGTATCAGAACTTGAATGCGGGGCCCGAACCGTTCGCGGAGCTCAGCGCGTGCGTCATCGCCCGTGACGTCCTCGAACGCCAGCTCGCGGCCGATCGCCTGACCGATGAGGGCAACCTGCTCGGCCTGAGTAACGCTGTCACCACCGGTGATGTGATATCTCGCCCCGGCGTGGCCATCCTGCAGTAGAGCGCAGGTGCTCACTTCGGCAATGTCCAGCTCATGGATGGCGGACAGATAGGAGTGCGCGTAGAGGATCCGTACCGGCTGGTGATCCCTGATGGACGGCGCCCACTGCAAGGAGTTCACGGCGAACGGGCCCGGCCGCACGAATGTCCACGCCAGGCCGGACTGCTCGATCGAGTCCTCCACGGCCCGATGCCACCGCGCGATCCAGTGGTCCGGATCGCGACCGGCGGCGGCCATGGAGGACAGGAGCACGGCGTACTTGACGCCGGCAGCCTTCGCGACCTCCACAACCCCTTCGATGCCGGACGGCTGGGCGTACAGGAAGATTTTCTCCACGCCTTGAAGCGCTTGCTCGAACGTCTTCGGGTCGGTGAGATCCGCCCTGCGGACATCGACCTCCGCCGGCAGGTCCAGCGACTCCGGATTGCGGGAGGTCGCCCGCACGTCCACTCCCGCCCGCACCAACAGGTCCACGACGTGACGACCGACATTGCCGGTCGCGCCAGTCACCAAGATCGTCATGATTCCCCCACATGGCTTGCTTCGTGCTCTGGCACCCGCCGCGCTGACGTCCGCGAGGGCCGACCTGGCCCGCTCGGCACCGTTCGTTCTCTCGGCCCTCGCGGCGATGTGCCTCAGGATACCGCCGATGATTCCGGGCGGGATATTCCCATCGAAGCTCGCGACTATGTCCTGTTTGGTCCATGCCAGGAGCGAAAAATCACCGGAACAGCTCCCCGAGCACTCGCACTAGGATCCGGTGCGACAGATGCTCGGGGGTGTTCCATCCCGATCGATCTTCGTTCACAGTGGACCCCGGGCCGTCAGAAACTCTTGGAGAAAACTATGGCGAAGGTCGATGTAGTGATCGCGGGTGCCGGACCGACGGGGCTGATGTTGGCCTGCGAACTGCGGCTGGGCGGCGTCGAGGTGGTGGTGCTGGACCGGCTCGACGGCCGCGCCGGCGAGTCACGTGCCGGCGGCATCCACGCCCGCACGCTGGAAGTGCTGGACCAGCGGGGGATTCTCGAGCCGTTCCTCGCCGCCGGCAAGAAGTTGCCGAACGGGCTCTTCGCCAAGCAGCTGCTGGACCTGACCCGACTCGATACACGCTACCCGCTCTCGCTGATGCTGCTGCAGGCCAAGACCGAAGCGCTGCTCGAACAGCGCGCCGCCGAACTCGGCGTGCGGGTGTGCTGGTCGTCGGAAGTAGCCGGACTACGCCAGGACGAGACCGGTGTGGCGATCGACGTGCGCCGGCCGGACGGATCGGTGTCGACCATGCTGGCCGAGTACCTGGTGGGCTGCGACGGGGGACGCAGTACGGTCCGCAGACTCGCGGGAATCAGCTTCCCCGGCACCCCGGCGACGCTGACCGCCATGCTCGGTGACGTCGAACTGGCGGACCCGCCCGACGGGCCGACAATCGTGGCGGGGGAGAACGGTAACGTCTCCGTGCTGGGCTACGAACCGGGCTGGTACCGGGTGTTCACCACCGAGTACGACGTGGCGACCGCCCGGGACGAGCCCATGACGTTCGAGCGGTTGCGGGACTCGACCATGCGAATCGCCGGCACGGACTTCGGCATGCACAGTCCCCACTGGCTCTCGCACTTCGGTGACTCCGCACGGCAGGCCGACCGGTTCAGGCTCGGCCGGGTGCTGCTTGCCGGCGACGCCGCGCACATCCACTTCCCGGCCGGCGGCCAGGGCATGAACCTGGGCGTGCAGGACGCGGTGAACCTCGGGTGGAAACTCGCCACAGTGATCAACGGCCACGCGCCGGACGACCTGCTCGACACCTATCACAACGAGCGTTCCGCCGTGGCCGCGCGGGTGCTGCACAACACGCGCGCGCAGACCGCGCTGGCCCGTCCCGGCGCGCATGGGGACGCCCTCCGTGACGTGTTCGCCGACCTCGTCGCGGTCGACGAGGTGAACCAACTGCTCGCCGGCATGATCAGCGCGCTGGACATCCGCTACCCGCTCGGCGACGAGCATCCGTTGCTCGGCCGCCGGTTTCCCGACCTCGACCTGACTCTGCCCGACGGCGACATCCGGTTGTTCAGCCTGCTGCACACCGCGAGGCCGGTTCTGCTCAACCTGAACGACGATGCGCGACTTCTCGCGGAGCTGACCGCCGCCACTACGGGATGGCGCGACCGCGTCGACCTCGTCGACGCCCACTGCTGCGGCCCGTTCCCCTCGGCCGCTGCCGATGGCCGGCTCCCGCCGCCTGCGGCGGTCCTCATCCGTCCCGACGGGCACACCGCCTGGATCACGTCCACCGGGGAGGTCCCCAACCTCACGGCTCTCGAGTCCGCGCTCACCACCTGGCTCGGCCCTGCCGACGAGCCGGCCGGGCCGGACGCGTGGGACGAGGGTGAGCGTGACCGCGGGGAGTTGATCGACCAGGGGTGACCCGCGACCGCTGCCCCGGGGGAGCCATGCCCGGGGCAGCGGTCCGCTGCTCGACCCCGGTGGCCACCGTGCTGGGCCGGCCGGTGGAGACGATCCGCGCCACGGGTGAGGTCCGCGGCCTCGGACGGCGTTGACGAACGTCGTGACCACGCTGCGGGGTGAGTGAGGAGTGCTGGAGGAACATGAATTCCTCCAGCACCACGAGCCCGTGTTCGGCCGCCTGCCGGAACAGGGCAGCCTCGGTGCTGACGTTCAGCCGAGACATTCAACAAAGCAAATGCCGATACCGGCGGGATTTGCGCTGCGCGATATGTGCCGGGACCGAGGCGCCGAACACTATCAATGGAGGGGATGCGCGGCCGGCCGTCTGTTGAATATCGTTTCGACCGGGCCGTAGAGGGCCCGCCCCAGCCACGCGGATCGCCTGCTTTCCTACGCGAAGGGAGGGCAGGCCATCTTCTCCTCGTCGAGGGAGTGACGACGTGATCGCGGCTCTGCTGCGGCCCCCAGCCGACCGGCACGTCCCGATGACGAGTCTCCGCTCCGCACGGGTCACGCGCACATCACCGCATTGGTTGCTCGGAGGATCCCCGCATGACTGACAACGTCGCGTTCCCGCAGGACCGCACCTGCCCCTACCAGCCGGCACCGGGCTACCAGCCGTTGGCCGAGCAGCGGCCACTCGCCCAGGTCACCCTCTACGACGGTCGGCGCGTCTGGGCGGTCACCAGTCGTGACACGGCCCGCCGGCTCCTGGTCGACCCTCGCATCTCCAGCGACCGCACCAACCCCGCGTGGCCCATGATGTTCGCGAGCATCGCCGCCACCGTCAGCGACGCCCAACAGAAGGTCATGAAGATCGTCACCGCGTTGGTGGGCGTCGACGGCCCGGTGCACAGCACCCGGCGCAAGATGCTGATCCCCAGCTTCACGATCAGACGCATCAACGCACTGCGTCCGAAGATCCAGGAGATCATCGACCAGCAGCTGGACCACATGATCGAGAACGGCGCTCCCACGGATTTGATCCCGGCGTTCGCGGCGCCTGTGCCCGTGAAAGTGTTGTACCGACTGATGGGCGTACCGGACGCCGACCACGAATACTTCGCGAAGCTGTCGCACCAGCTTGCTACCGGCCCGAACGCCAATGAGGCATACGACGAGCTCATGGCCTACATGGGCAAGCTGATCGCGGAGAAGCAGCGGAACCGGGGTGAGGCGGTTCTCGACGACCTCCTCGCGAAGCGCGGTGCCATGAGCGAGGCGGACCACGAGGAGTTGGTCTCGACGCTGGTCCTGCAGGTGGCCGGCGGCCACGGCACCACCGGGACCATGATCTCGCTCGGCATGTTCAACCTGCTCCAACATCCCGAGCAGCTCGCCGAGCTGCGAGCCGACCCATCGCTGATGCCCACCGCTGTGGACGAGCTGTTGCGGCTCCTGTCCATCCCCGACGGTGTGTCGCGGTTGGCCACGGACGACATTGAGGTCGAGGGAACCACCATCCGCAAGGGCGACGGCGTGTTCTTCATAACCTCCCTCATCAACCGCGACACGGACGTCTACGACACGCCGAACTCCCTGGGCTGGCACCGCACCTCCGTCCGGGACCACTTCTCGTTTGGGTTCGGCGCCCACCAGTGCCTCGGCCAGAACCTCGCGCGCGTCACGATGGAGATCGCACTCGGCACGCTGATCGAGCGGCTGCCCGGCCTGCATCTCACGGTTCCGGCGGAGGAGATTCCGTTCAATCCGGCTGCGGGCTTCCAGGTGATAACCGAACTACCCGTTGCCTGGTAGAACTACGCGGGCGCCGAGCCGCCGCCGTACCTGCGGAATCGCGGCAGGGTAAGACAGCATGACGAGGCTCCCGGTTGGGGCTTCGAGTCCTGGCCGACTGCTGTCGTACCCCGCCGCTTGCCTAGGGCATCGGGATGGCTGTGACGTCTATGATTCCGGTGACGCGGCCACGGTGGCAGTGATGGACGCTTCGGCGGTGGCTTTGTCGACGCCGAGGCCGGCGAGGACGCCTGTGCCGTCTTCGAGTTCGAGCAGCGCGAGCAGGATGTGTTCGGTGCCTACGTGGTTGTGGCTCATCCGTAGGGCTTCTCGGAAGGTCAACTCCAGGGCTTTCTTGGCGTGTGCGTCGAACGGGACAAGCGCGGGCGAAGAGTCGGCTGCCCCGGGCAGTGTCGCGGTGGCGGTCTGCCGGATGGCGTCGAGGGACACGCCTTGCGCGACGATCGTCCGGGCGCCCAGTGCGGTCGGGTCCGCGACCAGGCCGAGCACCAGATGAGCCACGGTGATCTGGTTGTTGCCCCTGGTGCGGGCTTCTTCCTGCGCCGTCACGACGACCTGTCTGGCGCGGTCGGTGAAGCGGCTGAATCCCTGGCTGGCGTCGAGGTCCGGCGCCTCGCCCTTGGCGACGAAGCGCTTCTGGGCCGCCTGTTTGGTGACGCCCATACTGCGGCCGATCTCCGTCCAGGAGGCGCCGGAGCGTCGCGCCTGGTCAACGAAGTGCCCGATCAAGTGATCCGCCACGTCACCGAGGTGGTCGGCGGCCAGCACTGCGTCGGTGAGTTGATCGAGGGCGGCGGAGTGAGTCTTCTTGATGGCCTCGATCAGATCGTCGAGTCGGATCGAGGCGGCGGCGGGTCCCGGTGTCATGGGTCAACCATAGGTTGACGCTCTGCTTTTCGTCAACCCGAAGTTGACTGCGGCGGATGATCAGTGCCCGGTCCGAGGTGCGCTCCACTCGCCATCCAGGCAGGCCAGTTCCCTGAGCGAGGGCCTGTCGCGCCGGCAGAGGGGCGTCAACCGCGCCTACGCCCGGATCCGCGCCACTTGATCCTGTTCTGTCACCGCGTAGCCGGGCACGGACGGCCACCGAACGGTCAGCACCACCGACTCTTCCTCTGCGAACCAAGAGTGATCGACTCCGCGCCCCCATACGACGTAATCACCCTGCTGTTCCAGAAGGACGCTCCGACCGGGGAGTTCGACGCGAAAGCGCCCGCTGATGAGAACGAGGAGAGCCGTGCGTTCCTCACCCTTCGTCCACTGCAATCGCTCATCGCCGAGGGGATGGACCCCCCATTTGATTTCCACAGCCTCGCTGTGACGTGGGTCGCCAACGTCCTTGAAGTGCCCCAGGAGCCAACCCCGGTCCAGCGCCGCATCCTTGCCTGCGTTGCCCACGTACACGCTGTCATCCATGTGGCAGGACACTAGCAGCAGTTCTCGTGAGCGCAGTCAGCACTGTCGACACACAGCCGAATCCGACAGGAATCAGGTGGGGTGGTATTTATCCATGCCGCTGTCGAACGTAATTGCATTTCAGTCAAGCCATCCGAGGTAATGGGCAGATCCCCGGCGAGTTGACGTCTCGTCCGCGTCGGGTGGTCCCGGGCCGAGGTGTCCCCGACAGTTTCTGCTCACGAACGGGAGAGCACCCACCGAGCCGCTTGGGTCCAAAGCGGACGCGGAGGCGAGAGTTTTCCCAGCCAGATTGGGTGCCCATGAGTAGGCATGCTCCAAGCCGACGGATTGAAAGTCCGCAGGCTGATATCCGGAGTGGGCCGAGTCGGGAGTTTCCCATCCAGCGCTGCTCGCCGCGGCCGGCGGTGCCCTGTCCCGGGCGCCGCCGACCGCACAGGCCGTCAGGCCGGCAAATTCCACTTCTGGTTGGCCCCGCCGGTGCACGCCCAGATCTGCGTCTTCGTGCCGTCGACGGAGACGTTGCCGGTGACGTCGAGGCACTTGTTCGCCTGCGGGTTCACCAGGTCCCGCCCGGCCGTCCACGTCCACTGCTGGGCGGCGCTGCCGTTGCAGGTCCACAGCTGCACCTTCGTGCCGTCGGCGGTGCCGCCGCTGGAGACGTCGAGGCATTTGCCCAGCGACCGCAGCGTCCCGTCGGAGGCGCGGGTCCAGGTCTGGTTGGCGCTGCCGCCGCAGCTCCAGATCTGGGCCGCGGCGCCGTCGGCGCTGCTGTTGTCGGTGACATCCAGGCATTTGCCGTCGAGGCCGGTGACCGGCCCGGTCGGCCCGGTGGGCGTCCCGCCGCCACCGCCGGACTGGGTGCCCGACCAGGTGAAGGTGGCGGTGGTGCGGGCCGGCAGGGTGTAGGTGAACGACTGCCCGCCCCAGAGCACCTTCACCGACTGGGCGGACGGGCCGCCGTTGTGGGCCAGCAGCGCCTTGGTGCCGTCGGTGTTGCGGTAGGCGATGTTCTGCACCGTGCCGTTGGCGGTGGAGGCGATCCGGTTGGCGCCGGGGCGGACGAACTTGGTCAGGTGCCCGGTGGTGTAGTACTCGATGGTGTAGTCGACCTGGCCGGCGCGGGAGCCGCCCTCCTGCACGGTGATCAGGCCGGTGCAGGTGCCGCAGCCGCCGTTGTGCGGGCCCATGTTCTGGTTGAGCGCCAGGCTCCACTTGACGATGCTCCGGCTCCAGTTCCGGGAGTAGTTGACGATGTCGGCCATGTCCTCGTTGTGCTGGTTGCCGATCCAGGTGCCGCCGGAGTGCTCGGTGCTGAACTGCGGTACCGACGGGTACTGGGCCTGTACCTGGCTGCCGACCGCCGGGTCGCCGAAGTAGCCGTGCCAGGCGATTCCGCCGAAGAGCGGGTCGTTGCGGACGGCGGAGTCGTTGAGCACCCCGGCGCCCAGGGTGGCGTAGTCGCCGTAGTTCCAGTCGTGCACCATCACCTTCGTGGTGATGCCGGCGGCCCGGAACGCCGGGTAGACGAAGTTCTTGGTCAGCTCGGCCAGGCCGGAGGAGTTCCAGCTCATCCCGGGGTAGTCCATCGCCGTCGGGTTGCCCGACTGGCAGCAGTTCGGCTCGTTCTGCACCGAGAGGTAGTCGACCTTCACGCCGCGCGCCGCGTACGCCTGGACGGTCTTGACGAAGTACTGGGCGTAGGTGGCGTAGTACTGGGACTTCAGCCAGCCCATCTGGTCCATCCGGCCGTTGTCCTTCATCCAGCCGGGCGCGCTCCACGGCACGATTTTGACCCGCAGTGCCGGGTTGAGCTGTCGGGCCTGGGCGGTGAGCAGTTCGACGTTGGTGTTGTAGCCGCCTGTGCCGAAGTCGTTGAGGTCGCAGCAGGTGTCGTCGAGGGAGACGTGGCCGGGGCGGGACAGGTCGGAGGCGCCGATCGGGTTGCGGACGAACGACAGCCCGATGCCGTCGGTGGGGCTGAACAGCTTGCGCATCACCGCGTCGCGGGTGGTCGCGCTGACCGGGCCGCCGCGTAGCAGGTACGCGGTGGTGTCGGTGATCGACGCGCCGGCGCCCTCGAATGGCTGGTAGCGGGTGTTCTCGTCGACGGTGATGGTGTGTGTGGCCCCGCCGCTGGACGCGGCGAAGGCTACCGGGGTCTGTTGTTGCAGCCCTCGGGTCACGGTGCGGCCGCCCGCGTCGGAGGTGGTGGTGAGCCAGACGTTCACGCTCTCCCCGGCGGCCTGCGCGGCCGAGGGCGCGAGGGTCAGGACGCCGGCGGCCAGGCAGAGCGCGAGGGCCGCGGCCCGCGCGGCGCGGGCCGGCGAGCGGAGGGTGGTGGGTGGGGTGGGGGACACGGAGTGCTCCGACATGGCATTGACGGTCATGACTGAGGAGACCTCGTTGCACGGCTTATGTCAAGACGCGAAAAAAGCACGCGTGCCCTGGGTCTGCCGACGACACGACCGTCGGGGTGGCAGCTACGTCGCTGCCGTCCCGACAGCCGTGACCCGGTCAGGAGATCGGGTTCCAGCCGTCCGAGCCGGCCAGATACCGCTGCGCGGTGTAGCTCGGGGCCTGTGCGTCGGTCAACTGCGGGCGGTCGGCGGTCACCGTCGACCCGGGACCCGTGTTGCGGTACTCGAAGAACCGGGCGTCCCGCCACGAGAACCCGGACATGTCGGTCCACGGCGAGGACTTGACGTGCGCCCCGAGCACGCTGTCGCGGAACACGACCTGGCCGATCGCGTTGACGTCGCCGCTCGGGTGCCACGGCCGGCCGAGGTGCACGCTCTGCGCGCCGGCCGAGTTGGTGGTGAGCGTGCACCGGGTGAACAGGAAGCCGTACGGGTTGCTGATCATCGTGGACGGCGCGGTGACGTACCCGTTGTTGCTCGACGAGCCCCGGCTGAGCGATCTGATCTCGCAGCGGTCGAAGACCCCGGTGCCCCGGCCGAAGATGAAGTCGACGTCGCCCTCGACGTAACAGCTGCGGAAGTACGCTCGGCCGATCGCGCTGCTGTTCGCGTTGTTGTGGTAAAGCGTGTCCTGGTTGCCGAGGAACCGGACGTTGTCGAAGACCAGCCGGTCGGCGCGGGTCAGCACCGCCACCGCCTGCTCGGCGCTGTAGTCGTGCGCAGCCTCGTTGAAGCTGTTCGAAAAGGTGAGGTGCTTCGCGGTGAAGTCGTGGCCGTCGATGGTCACCGAGGCGCTGCCCGAGGTGCCGTAGGTGCCACCACCCGGCTTCGGCGTGCCGGAGGCGTTGTCGTAGGTGATCACCACGTCGCGGGCGTTGCCGGTCGAGCCGACGAGCGAGACGTACGGCCGGTCGGTCGGGACGGTGACCAACTCCCGGTAGGTGCCGGGCTTGATGGTGATGGTGTACCGGCTGGAGTTGCCCGACGGCACGGCGTTCACCGCCGCCTGCACGCTGGTGAAGTTGCCGCTGCCGTCCTTGGCGACCACGGCGGACGGCCCGACGGGCAGGGTGCCGGCAGAGGTGGTGCCGCCGCCGGTCACCGTGGCGTTCGCGGACTGCGTGTCGCCGAGCGGGGTGAGGGCGAGCAGCGCGGCGGTGGCGACGGCGAGCAGGGGTCGTCGGCGATATCTGCGCATGGTGGATGAACCTCCGGGGACGGGTGGGGAGGCCGGAAAGCAGGCGTGAAAGCGCTTTCCTTCGGCACGTTAACCCCCGCAGGTATACGTGTCAATGAATGTCGGCCGGGGCCCGCCACCACGGGCGTACCCCGACCGCACCGGCCGTTCAGTCCCGGCCGCGCACCCGGCGGATGGTGTCGGAGAACCACAGCGCGCTGCGCTTGGGGACCCGTTGCTGGGTGGCGTAGTCGACCCGGACGATGCCGAACCGCTTGTCGTAGCCGTACGCCCACTCGAAGTTGTCCAGCAGCGACCAGGCGAAGTAGCCGCGCACGTCAGCGCCGCCCTGCCGGGCCCGGGCCACCGCGCGCAGGTGCTCGACCAGGTAGTCCACCCGGTCGTCGTCGGCGACGAAGCCGCGCGCGTCCGGGCGGTCGTCGAACGCCGCGCCGTTCTCGGTGATCACCATCGGCAGGCCGGGGTAGTCGCGGCTGATCCGCAGCAGCAGGTCGGTGAAGCACTCCGGGACGATCTCCCAGTCCATCGCCGTGCGCGGCGCGCCCCGGGGGACCACCCGACGCACCGGCCGGCCGTCGGCGTCGGTGTCCCGGCCGTCGGCGTCCAACCCGGAGAAGAGTTGCCCGAAGTAGTAGTTGACGCCGAGCACGTCGATCGGCGCGGCGATGACCGCCAGGTCGTCGTCGCGCACCGGGATCCGCACCCCGTCGGCCGCCAGGTCGGCCAGCACGTCCTGCGGGTACCGGCCGTGCACGAGGGAGTCGAGGTAGAGCCGCGCGCCCAGCCCGTCGGCGGCCCGGGCGGCGTCGCGGTCGGCCGCGCTGTCGGTCGCTGGGTCGGCGGTGGCCAGGTTGAGCGTGATGCCCAGCTCCACCGGAGCGGTCGCCGCCGCCCGGATCCGTCGGGTCGCCAACCCGTGCCCGAGCAGCAGGTGGTGCGCCGCCGCGACGGCGTCACCGAGGTCGCGGCGGCCCGGGGCGTGCTCGCCGTACGCGTAGCCGAGCATCGCCGAGCACCACGGCTCGTTGAGCGTTGTCCAGGTCCGTACCCGGTCGCCGAGGGCGTCGAAGACCAGCATCGCGTAGTCGGCGAAGCGGTACGCGGTGTCCCGCGCCGGCCAACCGCCGGCGTCCTCGAGCTCCTGCGGCAGGTCCCAGTGGTACAGCGTGACCCACGGGTCGACACCCCGGTCGAGCAACTCGTCGACCAGCCGGTCGTAGAAGGCCATTCCCGCCGGGTTGGCCGGGCCGCGCCCGCCGGGCTGCACCCGGGGCCAGGCCACCGAGAAACGGTACGTGTCCACGCCCAGGCCCGCGATGAGCTCCACGTCCTGCGGCATCCGGTGGTAGTGGTCGCAGGCCACGTCGCCGGTGTCGCCCTTCGTCACGGCGCCCGGCACCCGGCAGAAGGTGTCCCAGATGGACGCCGTCCGCCCGTCCTCGGCGACCGCGCCCTCGATCTGGTACGACGAGGTGGCCACCCCCCAGCGGAACGCCGGCGGGAGGGTGTCGATCGGGTCGACCGTCGTCGACGGGGTGGCGATGGGCTCCATGCTGCTCCTCGGGCGGGGTGGGGCCGGCGGCGGGGAAGCCACCGGGCGGGTTGGGCCGGTGACCCGGGACCGGGGGGGGGGGGGCGGGGCCCCCCCCCCGGGGCCCGGGGGGGGGGGCGCGGGGGGGGGGCCGCGCCCCCCCCCCGGCCGTCGTCGGTGAGCACGTCGGCCTGGGCCACCCCGGTGGGGATGGTGGCCTGCGACGCGGCACCGGGGAGCAGGACCAGGGCCGCGCCGGAGAGCGCGGCGACCAGCCAT
>NZ_JAPZLF010000027.1:0-68658 GCF_033804645.1 Micromonospora sp. RTGN7
CTCGCCTTCCGGCTGCTCAGCGCGATGATTCGTAGACATGACGTGATCCCCTCTGGCCGGGCTTCCTACCCGACCTAACGGACCACACCAAGATCAACCACAAAGTTTCTGACAGGCCCCGCAAGATAGGCCGAGAGCGCGCTCGAAATGTCCGAATCACTGATCGCCACGAGTCGACCCCCAGCCTGAGTGGTCGTCTGGTTCATTGGGGGCGATGTCTTTGTCCGGAATGCAACCGTTGGGTGACCGGAAGCGGCCCACATTGCTAAGCTCGCCGCGTTTTCAGCGATGCGGCTGAAGCTCGATCGTGCTTGGAGGAGACGTGAACAGTCCATCCGTTCTCATGATCGGTGCCGACCCTTATGCGCTGCGGGCGTGCGAGGTGCACGACGTCGAGCCGGTCCTGCTGTGCAACTCCGGTGCGTACGACTCTGGGCGGATTCGAATGCCGGCCGGCGGCACAATGATTCGCGTCGACGACGTGACCAACCCCGAGGATCTGCTCGGCGGACTCTACCGGGCCGGTATGGGCGGTCGTACGTTCGACGCGGTCCAGACCACCTGGGAATTCTCGGTCGTCACCGCCGCCGTGCTGTCCCAGGCCCTGGGGGTCCGCGGCATGGATCCGGAGGTCGCGCTGCACTTCCGCGACAAGTCGCTGCAGAAGGCCCGGCTGGCCGAGGCCGGCATCCCGGTGGCCCGCACCGAGGTTGTCCACGACCTTTACGACGTCAGCGAGGTGCGGTTCGACTTCGGCAGCGCGGTGCTCAAGCCGATCGCCGGCGGGGGCACCACCTCGACCAGCGTCGTGCGTGACCGCGCCGAGCTGGAGAAGCTCAGCCGCGAGTGCCGCGAGAACAAGGAGACCAGCCGGACCTTCCTGTTGGAGGAGTTCGTCGAGGGCGACGAGTGGATGGCCGAGGGCATCGTCCACGACGGCGAGATCCTGTTCTTCGGTCTGGGCGCCTACACCGAGCCGTGCCTGGCGGCGATCAACGGACAGGAGCCGCTGTCGCTGCGCCGGCTCGACCCGACCAGCGAGGCCGACGCATACGCTGCCGCCGAGCCGGTCGTGCGGGGCGCGATCGCCGCGCTGGGCCTGCGCGACAGCGTGTTCCACATGGAGCTGTTCCACGAGCGGGAGACCGGCCGCATCGTGTTCAGCGAGTGTGCGGCCCGGCGTGGTGGCGCGCTCACCCAGGAGCAGGTCATGGCGAAGTTCAACGTCGACCTCGGCGAGGCCGCCCTGCTCTGCGCCATCGGCCGTAAACCGCAGCTCGACGTGAAGGTCAACCCGAGTGTGGTCGGCTGCGCCGGGCTGTACGGACCCGCCGGCACCATCATCAGTTACCCCGACACCGACCAGGTGCTGGCCCTGCCCGACGTCGCCTACGTCCAGCTCTGGGTGCCGCCGGGCGCCACGTTGAACAACAAGTTCTCCGCGTCCGCGGACATGCTCGGTGCGGTCATGCTGATCAGCGACTCGGTCGCCGAGTTCGATCAGCGGGTCATTGAGACGAGGCAGTGGTTCGGCAGCCGGCTCGCGGTCGCCGAGCCGGTGCTGACCAGCGGGCAGCGGTGGGAGTGGGTGCGCCGGCAGTGGCCCGAGCGGAACTATTCCGACGGCCTGTTCTCCCGGGCATGACGGCTGCCACGGCGGCAGTTCTGCCGGCCCGCGCCCTGATCCGCCGGCTGCTGCCCCCGACGGGGCCGCAGCGGGCGCTGGCCGGGTCGGTCTTCGCCGTCACCATCGGCGGCGGCATGATGTTCAGCAGCTCGCTGTACCTGACTCGGATCGTCGGCATGTCCGCCGGTACGGTGGGCGTCGGTTTGACGGTCGGCGCGACCGTCGGCCTCGTCGCCGGGCCGGTGGCCGGGCACGCCGCCGACCGGTTGGGTCCCCGGGCGGTGCACATCGGCACCTTGCTGGTCGGGGCCCTGGCTACCGCCGGTTTCGTGGTGGTCCGCTCGTTCTGGTCGCTGGCGCTGGTGTCGTTGCTGGTCACCCTGGTCGGTACGGCCGCCGCGGCCAGTCGGGCGCCGATGGTCAGGGCGCTCGCCGGCGACCGGCTCACCTGGTTCCTGTCGTACCAGCGGGCGATCACCAATGTCGGCGTGATGGCGGGGGTGCTCATCTCCAGCATCGCCATCCAGCTCGACTCGGGGCCGGTCTACGTCGCGCTCATCCTGGGGGGTGCGGCGACGTTCCTGGTCGCGGCGGCGGTGCTGACCCGGGTGCCGTACGTGGCGCCACTGCCGTCGGCGGACCCGAAGCGGCGCTGGGTGGCGTTCGCCGACCGCCCCTATCTCGCGGTGACCCTGATCAACGGTGGGGTGTCGCTGCACCTGGCCATTCCCGCGTTCGCACTGCCGCTGTGGATCGCCGACCACACCACCCTGCCTCGCGCGACGATCACCGGATTCATGCTGATCAACGGCATTCTTGTGGTCGCCCTGCAGGTCAGGGTCAGTCGCGGTGTGGTCGACCCGCGGACGGCGGCCCGTCGGATGATGTGGGCGGGTGCGGCGCTGATGGTGTCGTTGGCCCTGATGGGGGCGATGCCCCGGGTGTCGCTCTGGCCGGCCGTCGCCCTGCTCGTCACCGCCACCGTCGTCTATACCTTCGGCGAGCTGTGGCACGCGGCGGCGTCGTTCGAGCTGGCGTTCGGGCTGGCCCAGCCGTACGCCCAGGGCCAGTACGCGGGCGCCTTCGGCCTCGGCCAGGGTGCCGCCAACGCGGCGTCACCGGCGGTCCTGGCCGCGACGTGCCTCGCCCACGGGTTCGTGGGCTGGGCCGGCCTGGGCGTGTTGCTCCTGCTGGTCACGCTGCTCACCGGTCCGGCGGTCCGCTTCGCCGAACGCACCCGAGCCCCGATCCTCGCGCCGCCCCCGACCAACGCGCCGCCCCCGACGAACGCGCCGCCCCCGACGAACGCCCCGGCCCCGACGAACACGCCGGTCGCGTAAGGGCTCGCGTCTCGAGGTTGCAATGGAGGCCGGTGCGACTCCCTCACGGTAATGCGACCTGGTCACGGTGGTGCCGACGATCCACATCACGATCCGGTCGGACGCGAGGATGAATCCGGACGAGTGCCGGGGGCAACGGAACACCCTGGTGTGACATCATTTTTGACTGGAGCGCACCGACGGGAAGAATGGACAGCCGATGGCGGACGACATTTATCAGAAGCTTGTCACACTGCTTGATGAGCGCGGTGCCACCTATCGGGTGATCGAGCACGATCCGGAAGGTGAGACGGCGGCGGTGAGTGCGTTGCGCGGCCATGACCCGGCACAAGCGGCGAAGTGCATCATCATCATGGTGAAAGTCGGCAAGAAGGTCACCAAATTCGTCGCCGCGGTCCTGCCGGGCGACAAGCGGGTGAGCTTCGACAAGCTCAAGGGATTGACCGGCGGCACGTTTGCCAGGTTCGCCGAGCGGCACGCCGCCGAGGAGCTGGCGGGGACCCCGGTGGGCACCATCCCCCCGTTCGCGTTCGACGAGCGACTCGAGCTGATCTTCGATCCGGAGCTGGTGCGGTACGAGGAGATCTTCTTCAACGCGGGTCGCCTCGACCGCACCATCGGCCTGGCCACGAAGGACTATCTGTCCATCGCCGAACCCCGGATCGCCTCCCTCACGGAGGCGTGAGCAGGTCTCGGGCCACCCCGTGCAGGGTGCGGTCGCCTGCGGCCAGGACGGTGCCGCGAGTGTCGAAGCTCAGGTCGGCACCGGTCCAGTCGGTCATCAGGCCGCCGGCACCGCTGATCACCGCGGCCGGGGCGAAGACGTCGTACGGCTTGAGGCCGCAGTCCACCGACAGGTCGGTGCGGCCACTGGCCAACAGGCCGAAGGCGTACGAGCTGGCGCCGTAGAGGCTGTAGCGCACGCGGTCGCGGACCCGGGTCAGGGCCTGCTGCTCGGCGGGTGGGAAGAAGTCCGGGTTCGAGCAGGTCAGCAGGGCGTACCCGGGAGAAGAGCACGGGCGGGTGCGGATCGGGGAGCCGTTCCGCGAGGCGTAGGTGTCGGCGATCCCCACCCACCGGTCGTCGGTGACCGGGTAGTCGAGAACGCCGATCCAGGGGCGGCCGGCGCGGGCCAGGGCGACGAGGGTTCCGTAAACGGGGATCCCCGCGACGAAGGCGGCGGTGCCGTCCACCGGGTCGAGCACCCATACCAGGTCCGCGTCCAGGTCCGAGGCGCCGAACTCCTCGCCCAACACGCCGTGGCCGGGGAACTGGTCCGCGATCAGCTCCCGCAACCGCTCCTCGATCGCCCGGTCGACCTCGGTGACGAAGCTGTTGTCCGCTTTCGCCTCCACCTGCGTGGCTCCCGCCGCCGCCTTGCCCAGCATCCGCCGGCTCTCCTCGGCGAGCCGCACCGCGAACGCCGTCAGTATCTCCGTACCGACTCTCATGAGTGCTCCGCGAGGGTCGCGGCGAAGGCCCAGTCGATCCAGGGCAGCAGCGCCTCGATGTCGTCGGCGTCGACCGTCGGACCGCCCCAGATCCGCAGCCCTGGCGGCGCGTCCCGATGCCCGGCGATGTCGTGACCGGCTCCCTCCTCCTCGACCAGCGCGCACAACCGGTCCACGAACGCCCGCTGCCTCGCCGGGCTCAGCGCGTCGAACACCGGATGGCACAGCCGCAGGCAGATGCTGGTCGACGAGACGGTCGCCGGGTCCGAGGCGAGGAACTCGACGTTCGGGTTCCCCTGCACCCATCGGGACACCACGGCGAGGTTGCGCCGCGAGCGGGCGAGCATCTCGGGTCGCCCGCCGAGCCGGGCACACCAGTCCAGGGTGACCAGCGCGTCCTCCACCGCCAGCATGGACGGTGAGTTGATGGTGAACCCGTCGAACACCTCGTCGATGAGCTGACCGGCGCGGGTCAGCCGGAACACCTTCGGCAGTGGCCGGTCCGGCCGGTACGTCTCCAGCCGGTGCACCGCCGCCGGCGACAGCGCGATCATGCCGTGCGCGCCCTCACCGCCGAGGGCCTTCTGCCACGACCAGGTCATCACGTCCAGCTTGGCGACGTCGATGTCGAGACCGAACACCGCTGAGGTCGCGTCGCAGATCGTGAGGCCCCGCCGGTCGGTCGGGATCCACTCCGCGCCCGGTACGCACACCCCGGACGTGGTGCCGTTCCAGGTGAACAGCACGTCGCGGGAGAAGTCCACCGCCGTCAGGTCGGGCAGCGCACCGTACGCGTCGGCCTGGTGCACCCGCACGTCGGGTACGCGCAGCTGGGACACCACGTCCGCGAGCCAGGTGTGCCCGAAGTTCTCCCAGCAGCACACGTCGACCCCGAGGGGCCCCAGCAGGTTCCACATCGCCAGTTCGATCGCGCCGGTGTCGGAGCCGGGCACGATCGCGACCCGGTAGTCGGCCGGCACGCCGAGCAGCCGCGCGGACTCGCGGATGACCTTCCGGAGCTTCTCCTGCCCGGTGGGGTGCCGGTGCGACCGGCCGACGAACGCGTCCTTGAGCACGCCGGGCTCCCAGCCGGGGATCTTGGCGCAGGGCCCCGACGAGAACCAGGGCCGGGCCGGACGCCGGGACGGTTTCGGCGCCGGCGACGACGCCGGACGGGGCGCGGGCTGCGGGGGAACCGTCGGCGGGACGGAGGAGGTGCTCATGAGGTCAGGCTGACGTAGTGCTGGCGGACGCCCTCGTACGCGAACCGCCCGTGTTGTAGCACCTGGTTGTCCAGGGCGAGCACGTCACCGGCTCGCATCCGGACCGCGCGGGTGGTCCGCCAGAGGACGCCGCGTAGGTACGACACCAGCTCCGGCGGGATCGGCGCGCCGTCGCCGTACGTGGTGGTCGCCGGGTAGTCGTCGTCCGGCAGGTCGGCGGGGAACCCGGGGTGCGCCCGCCAGTAGGAGCAGTTCAGCTCGGTCACCTGGTTGAACCACAGTTCCTCCCCTGTCACCGGATGGGTGACGAACGCGTCACGGCGGTAGTGGTAGCGCAACCGTCCGTCGGCGTTCCATGTGCACTCGTACCCGGACGTGCGCAGGTGCTCCTCCACCGTGCTCCGGTCGTCGGTGCCGAACGTGTCGAGCCAACCGGTTTCACCCGCAGTCGAGGTGCGCGGCAGGTTGCGGTGGTACCGCACACCCCGCTCGCGGAACTCGTCGAGCACCGACGCGGGAATCAGCTCGGCGGTCCGCCGGATGTCGTTGACGGGCACCTCGCCACCGCGTTCGGCCTGCTTCTCACAGAAGAAAAAGATCTTGCGAGGGTACCTCGGCAGGTACGCCATCTCGTTGTGCGGCGAGAGCGTGACGCGGGCGTCCTCGTCGCTCGCGTGCAGCGCCACCGCGGAGTCGTTGCGGCGCACGGCGATGCCACCGCGGTAGCCGACGAGGTCGTAGCCGAGGCCGGCGACGAGCGTTTCGAAGCCCGCCCGGTCGGTCAGCGGCAGTCCTCGCAGCAGGACCCCGCCGTGCGTCGGCAGCGCCTCGTCGACCGCGTCACGGACCGCCGCCGCGAGCTGCGGACCCGCCGAGGCGGCCCGGTCGAGCATCAGCGTCGGGATCGTGTCGCCGATGTCCGGGACGCTCTCGGGGAAGTTCTCGTGCGTCGAGCCGGCCAGGTACGCGCGACCGCGTACCGGAACGCGGAACGGTGTCCCGGGTGGCACGGTCCGGAACGTCGGCGTGCGGGTGTCGATCATGTCCACCTCTGCCTCTCGGGGTGTCCGCGCAGCACGCAGAGCTCGTGGTAGACCGGCTCGCCGGGGTGCGCGAGCCGCTCCCTCGCCTCGTGCGCGGAGATCGGTTCGTAGCCGTGCGGGTCGCGGTAGAACTCACACACGAAGTCCCGCTCGTAGCCGGTGCCGCCGATGGCGGCCTCCAGCGCGACGAAGAACGAGATGTCGGTGCCGTGGTGCTGGCGCACGATGCGGGAGGCGAGCTCCTCGGGTCGGTAGTGGTTGGCGCGGAGCAGCCGCAGCAGCACCTCCTTGCCGGCACGACAACTCAGGTTGAGGACCACCTCGGCGGCCGGCAGGGCGGCGCGGACCCGGCGCAGCAGCGCCTCGATGAGGCCCAGCCCGACCGCGTTGTAGGGGTACTCGTGGAACGACGTCCATGGATAGTAGTGCGCGATGTGGTCGGCGACCTGGGAGACCGTGCCGGCGGGCGCACTCAGCTGCGCGACGTGGAACCGCGCACACATCGCGTCGTACGGGTCGGGGACCTGCGGCAGGCAGGCCACCACCACGTCGACCTCCGCCGTCTCCGCCAGGGCGGCGGGCACATCGATCAGGTTGACCGCACCGTGGATCGGTCGGAACCGGTCGTGCAGCTCGGGGGCGGCCTGCTCGACGAAGCGTTTCGCGAGCACCGCCAGGCGCGGGTCCAGGTCGCTGCCCAGGACCAGCTCGGCGCCGCACTCGCGCAGCATGAACACCACATTCGTGCCGCTGCCGACGCCGACCTCGTAGACGTGGCACCCGCGAAGACCCGCACGGGCCAGGCCGCTCTGCATGGTTGTCGTCCAGGGGTCGGACGGGTCGAACGCGTAGTTCGGCACGGGCGGGCGGGCCCCTTCGAGCACGGTGTCAGCCGACATGTCTCAGCCTCCTGTCGCGGTGGGCGGGCGGCCGGGCACGCTCACGGGTTCATCGATCAGCAGTACCGAGGCCGCCTGACCCCGGAGGCAGTGGTCGGAGCTCATCGACGCGGCGTAGCCACCGGAGTTGAGCAGCGCCACCGGGTCACCGGCCCGCAGCTTCGGCATGCGGCGGCCGGTCGCCCACACGTCGAGCGCCTCGTTGATGTTGCCGACCATCGTGTACGTGTCGGTGCCCTCGTCCCAGCGGGGCGCGACTGCGGCCGGTTCGCAGGGCAGCCCATAGAACGCGGGCTCCATCGCCAGGTTGAAGCCGGCGTCGAGGCCCGCGAAGAGCACGTCGCGGCGACGCTCCACGTAGGTGACCGTGGTGAGCAGCACCCCCGCGTCCTTGACCAGGTAGTCACCCGGTTCCACGGCGACGGTGAGGCCCCGGCCGCCGAAGTGCCGGGCCACGACGCCGGCCCAGCGCCGCAGGTCGAGCGGCTGGTCCGTGGCGGTGTGCGGCACGCCCAGCCCACCGCCGAGGTTGACCTCGGTGACGTCGGGGAAGCGCGGCAGGAACTCCGCCGCCGCGGCGAGGGCCCGGTCGAACTGGTCGAGCTGCGCGTCGAGGTAGCCGCAGCCGACGTGCAGGTGCAGCCGGGTGACCAGCAACCCCCGCCGGGCGGCGACCTCCGCAGCCTCGGCGACGTGCTCGGCGTAGATGCCGAACTTGGTGGTCACGGCACCGGAGTAGCTGAGCCGGTCGTCATCCTGGTAACCGACTCCGACACCGGGGTTGATCCGCAGGCCGACCGCGCGGCCCGGGCAAGCTCGGCCGAGGGCGTCCAGCGACGCGACCGAGTCGAGGTTGACCCGCATTCGTGGGTACCGGGCCAGGACCTCGATGTCCCGCGCGGACAACGAGGTGCCGGTGAAGGAGATCGACTCGGCGGGGAAGCCGCACGCGAGCACGTGCGCCACCTCGCCGGTGGAGCACACGTCGACCCCGCACCTGCCGGTCGTCCGGAGGTACGCCAGCAGCGCCGGCGTCCGGTTGGCCTTGACCGCGTAGTGGACGCGGTGGTCGATCCCCGCCTCGGTGAGGGCGGCGGCGACCCGGTCCAGGTTGTCCCGCACCCGGTCGGCGCGCAGCACATAGGCCGGGGTGCCCACCTGCCCGGCCAGTTCGGCCAGGTCGGTGCCGCCCAGGTGCAGCCGACCCGCGCGGTACCCGAGGTCGGCGCGCTGCCACCAGGGCACCGTGCCCAGGTAGCGCACCCGTTCCGCCGCACCGGCCAGCGCCCCGCTGATGCGTTTCTGGTTGCACCCGTCGCCGAGGATCACCTCGAGCGGGCCGTCACCGTCCGGTCCGGCGCTGACCGCCTGCTTGATCCGCATGACCGTCAGGGCGGGGCTCAGCCCACGGCAGTCGAGGACGTCGGGATCCCCTTGCATGCTCACTCCCCACTCTCGCCGGTTCCGGTGGCTAACCGATCAGGCCGGCGTCGAGGTCGGCCTGCGCGGCCGCGAGCGCTCCGGCGACGATGTCCACCATCCGGTCGATCTCGGCCCGGGTCACGACCAGGGGCGGCGACATGATGCAGAGGTTCTCGTACGGGCGGACCAGCAGCCCGGCGCGCTCGCAGTACGCGTCGACCCGCTGGGCGAGCGCCATGTTGCGCGGCGTCGGCCCGACCTCGCCGGGTACGTGGCATTCGACGCACGCCATCAGGTGGTCGCCGCGCACCGCGTACACGATCGGGGCGGAGCGCAGCTCACGCAGCCGCTCGACGAAGTACGGCCCGACGTCGCGGACGTGTCCGCAGATGTCCTCGCGGCGCATCACCTCGATGTTCGCGATCGCGGCCGCGCACGCCACCGGATGCCCGGAGTAGGTGAACCCGTTGGAGAACACCGGTTTCGCCGGGTCGGCCCGGTCGACCAGGGTCTGGGCGATCGGATCGGCGATGAGCACCGCGCCGAGCGGCTGGTAGCCCGACGTCAGGCCCTTGGCGGTGACGAGCAGGTCCGGCACGATCCCGAAGTGCGGCTCGGAGGCGAAGAAGTGGCCGAGCCGACCGAAGCCGGTGACCGTTTCGTCACTGATGTACAGGATGTCGTGGCGCCGGCACAGCTCGCGGGTCGCGGCGTGGTAGCCGGGCGGCGGGATGAGCACCCCACCGGAGGCCAGGATCGGCTCGGCGATGAAACAGGCGATGTTCTCCGGGCCGATCTCGTCGATCGCCGCCGTCATGCCGTCGATCAACGCCTCGAGCCGCTGGTCCGCCCGCACGTCCGAGGTGTCCGGGTCGTACCCGGGGCTTTCCAGGTGGTGCACCCAACCGGACTCGTAGTGGAACCGCGTCCGGTCCGCAGCCTTCCCCGACAACGACGCCGCCAGGTACGTGCTGCCGTGGTAGGCGTCCACCCTGGACAGCACGTGGTACTTGCCCGGCCGGCCGACGCTTGCCCAGTAGAACTGCGCCGTCCGCACCGCGGACTCGACCGCGGTCGACCCACCAGTGGTGAAGTGCACCCGGTTCAGGTCACCGGGCGCGAGCCCGGCCAGCAGCTCGGCCAACCGGGCGGCCGGCTCGTTGGACACGTCGCCGAACGGGGTGAAGTACGGCATCCGCGCCGCCTGGTCCCGTATCGCATCGACGAGTTCCTGCCTGCCGTACCCGACGGTGACGCACCACATCCCGCCGATGGCGTCGAGGTAGGTCCTGCCGGCGCTGTCCACGACCTCGACCCCGCGCGCCTCGGAGATCACCAGCGGCTGCTGCTTGCCCAGAACCGACAGGTCGGCCCACGGGTGTACGACGTGCCGGGCGTCCAACGCCCGGAGCCGGTTCGACTCGTCGGCCATCTCAGGCCGCCTTCAGCACGGCGCGGTACGCCTCGTGCGCCTTGGTCAGCGCGTCGGCGCGGTACGCGGCTCGGTACGCGGCCAGGCTCGGGTAGTCCGCCTCGGCCTCCCGTTCGAGGGCGGCCAGGAAGCCGCCGCCGCGGATGTCGGCGAGAATCGCGCGGCCCTTGTCCCGGACGTCCTCACCGAGCAGCGTGCCGAGGTTGCGCTGGACGCCGAACCGGCACGTCGGCGAGCCCTGCTCCTCGATGACCTCGAAGAGCCCGATGGTGGCCGCCTCGACCATCATCTCGGCCATCTCGCCCGAGGCGTGCATGTCCAGCAGCGCGGGCACCGGGTCACAGCCCTGCTCGACGAGGACCTCGAAGGCCACCCGGACGGCGTCGAGCAGCAGCGGGGTGAGGAACTGCTCCTGGAAAAGGTCGAGTTCGGTCTCCGTGGCGGTCGACACGGGCAGGACGCCGTACCGGGTGAACCCGACCGCGGACGCGACGCCGAGGGTGCGGGCCAGCGCCCGCCCGGTGGCGTCGCGGACCACGTCGAGGAACGCGAGCACGCCGTTGCCGTCGAGGTAGCGCCGGCGGATCGGCCGACCGAACATCTTCGGCGCGAGCAGCGCCACGTCGACGCCCGGGGCGGGGTCGATGCGGTCGAACAGGATGGAGAAGCCGTGCGCGAGCAGGAACAGGTCACCCTCGCGCAGGTGCGGCGCGATGTCGGCGGAGAAGACCTCCGGGTGCGCCTCGTCGGGGATGAGCAGGATGACGATCGAGGCTGCGGCGACCGCCGCCGCGATCGGCCGGGTGTCGAACCCGTCGGCCACGGCATCCTTGCGGTACTGGTCGTCGCGGTTGCCGATGACGACCGGCACCCCGCTGTCGCGCAGGTTCGCCGCGAACGCCTTGCCCTGGATGCCGTACCCGACGACGGCGACGGTCTCGCTCTCGATGTCGGTGATGCTCGCGTCCTTCTCGAAGTACATGGGGCGGATCCCTTCGCCGTCGGTCGGTACCGGTGTCGCCGGATGTCGGCCGTCTCGTCAGTCGACCCCGCCGGCCAGCAGCCGATCGGCCGGTGCGGGTTCGTGATCGCGTACGCGGGCGCCCAGCTCGGCGTACGCCATGTTGCGGGTGTAGATCTCCTGGAACGCCTTCCACTCGGCGCGGCGGCGCCCCTCGTCCCAGCCCAGCCGGTCGGCGAGTTCGGTGAGCACCAGCTCCAGGACGGGCAGGTCGAGGTCCGGCCGGCCGTCCGCGTCGAAGACCACGGCGTCCCGGACCGCGCCGGTGTTGAGCAGGTAGTCGGCATAGCTGCCGACCATCTGATAGGTGACGTGGTGCGCCGCCTTGGCGCGGATGAAGTCCACGTCGCCGCGCGCCGCGCCGGCGTGGTCGGGGGCGAACCGCTGCTCGTCGACGACGGGCAGGAACGGCAACCGTTTCGTGGTCGACCGTCCGATCCGCCGGCCGTGCCGGTCGCGCAACTCGCGGGCGAGGATCCCCGCGACCTCCTGCCCGGCCCAGCGGATGTCGGTCAGCTTGACGTTGACCAGGTCGAGCAGCAGGCCGTCGCCGACGACCCGCCGGTTGACCCGGAACATCCGGGAGATGTCCTTGACCGAGATCTCGCCGCCGTCGGTCGAGGCGAGCGGCCGGATGCCGCAGAAGACGTTGAAGATGTCCCGCCGGTCGATCTTCCACCGGTCGTCGACCAGCCTGTTGTACGAGTGCAGCAGTTCCTCGTACTCGTCGGGTTCCGGCACCGTCCGGTCCGGGTCCCGCTGGCCACGGTCGGTGGTGGTGCACTGCACGTACCACAGGCCGTGCTGGCAGAACGGGCGCAGGTAGTGCTGCCGTTCGGCGTTCAGCGGCACCAGCCCGACCTGCAGCCGGGGGTCGGCCGCGATCGTCTCGTGGATGAAGCGGTTGGTGGCCTCCAGGTGCGTGCCCCGCGAGTACGCCACCGACGTGCGCCCGTCGGGCGCCGAGGTGCGGTTGCGGGCCTCGTCGATCCACGGGCCGGCCGCGTTGGTGATGGTGTGCGCCCGGACCACCACGGTGGCCGGCAGGCTGTCGTCGGGGAACCGGCGGGCGAGCGTGACCCGGAAGTATCCGGCCGGGTCCCACTCGTACCCGTCGACCTCGACGTGGCACAACGCGCGGATCGGATGCTCCGGACCACCGCGCAGGTACGCGTCGCGGATCGTCTTGACCACCAGGATCTTGTCGTTGTTGGCCTTGCCGTCCCAGTAGCGGATGCCGCCCACCACGTCGGGCGCGGCGAGGTGGGGCAGTTCGCGGTGCAGCGCCGCCCGGTCGCGGAACACCTTCACCCGGCCGAGGCGCGGCACCAGCCCACACCAGGCCCACAGGGTGGTGAAGAGGTCGTACAGCGAGATCCCGAAGAACACCGACCACTTCTTCTCCGGGCTGTCGGGGAGGACGAACACGATGTTCGGGATCTCCTCGACGGTGCCGCCGGTGGTCTCCAGCAGGATCCGGCGTTCCCGGGTGCCGTACCAGACCAGTTGCAGGTCGAGCCAGGCGCTGCGCAGGTGTTGCAGGCTGCTCTGCCTGATCTTCGGGTCGCGGCGCAGGTGGGCGGCGAGCAGCAGCCGGTGGAAGGCCATCCGGAGGTAGCGGATGCCGGGGTGGATGGCCTTGCCGGTCTTGCTCGACGTCTCACCGCCGAACGGCCCCCGGTCGACCAGCAGCGCGCTGGCGTTCCCCCGGGAGGCCAGGTCACGCAGCACACCCGCGCCCGCCGCGCCGCCGCCGACGATCAGCGTGTCGTGGACCGGGCCGGTACCGGCGGTGGCTTCCTCGGCCAGTTCGCGGTACTGGCGCACGACGTCGGCCATGGCAAACGTCCGGGTGACCGGCGGGACGGGGGACGACGACCGACTCACGATGCACGACCTCCTCGTTGAACAGCGATGATCCGGTGGTCCGTGGCCCGCCTCGCGTGGAAGGTGACGGCGTGCCCCGGCGGCACCGGCGACGTGGTCCGCCAGTCCCAGGTCCGCTCGATCATGTACGTCATGAAGGCGCGGATCTGCTCGGTGCTCATGCCCCGGGTGCCACGGCGGCGCTCGACGAGCACCTCCTGCGCCTCCCGGTCGTTGACCATCTGCGCGAACGACGGCCACTCGAAGCTCCACAGCGCGTCCATCCGGTCGAACACCGGACGCCACTGGCGCAGATGCTCGGCGACCCGACGCCGCAGGCCGTCGGGGAGCAGCTCCGGATCGATGTCCGTCTCGGCCCCGGCGAACCACAGGTCGAACAGGAAGACCCCGACCCGGCCCCGCACCTCGAAGTACCGATCCGGTCCGGTGGGCTGGTCGTCCGCCTTTTTGTCGAAGTTGCCCATCCGGATCACGCCGCTGGTCGGGCCGCTGCGCTCCAGCTCCGCCAGGTTGCGCCGCAGCCAGGCCAGGTCGTGGGTGCCGGGGCCGGACCGGTTGGTGACGCCGGGGACACCGGCGTCGTAGCCCAACGCGCGCAGCGGCTCCCGGTCGGCGCGCGGCAGGTACCAGTCATCGCCGCTGCGGGCCACCGCCCGGCCCTCGGTCACCGGGTCGAGCAGCACGTCGAGCAGGACGGCGAGGGCGGTCGACAACACCGTCTTGCCGGCGCCCGGGCTGCCGTTGAACCCGACCACGAACAGCTCACCGGGCCGGCGGCGCCGCTTCGCGGCCACGATCCAGCAGGCGAACGGCAGGTACAGCCGCCACAGGTCGGTCACCGGCACCGGCTGGTCGCCGTTGCCGGCGAAGTACCGTCCCCACCAGGCGGCGAACGGACCGTACGCGCGGCGCAGCAGGGCGATCCGCTCGTCGACGGAGCCCGGCGCACCGCCGGTCGGCTGGTCGACGGTGAACGGCTCGCTGAGCGGGTCCGGCACGGTCAGCGCCGCAACGTCGGCGCGGTCGAGTTTCCCGCCGGCGACAACCCGGTGCAGCACCGGCGTCAGGTGCCGGTCCACTGCGGATCGCCACAGCCGTGACGCCGGTCCGGTGCTCGCCGCGGTGTGCGCCTTCGGCGAGAGCAGGAACCGCACGGCCGCCGCGTCGGGCGCGCTCCGGCTCCACCGGACGATCTCCTCGGTCACGTCGGACGTCCGCACGGCTACCGTTCCGCCAGCAGTTCGTACAGTTCACCGAGGCGCTGCTCGGGGCGGGCGATGTCGGCGAGGGGCACGTCCCGGCCGAACCGGCGGGCGAAGTCGCCGCGCAGCCGGGCGAAGTCGAGCGAGTCGAGGCCGAGGTCGGCCAGCCGCTGCGACTCGTCCCAGCGGTGCACGTACGTGCGGAGGAAGGTGCGGAGCTGGTCAGGTTCCTCGGCCCCGCCCACCGCGTCGACCCCGCGCGACGTCGGGGCCGGCAGCGCCTCGGGTGACGGCTCACCCAGGTCGTAGGCGGCCAGGTGCCGGCCGCCGGTGGCGGTGCCGGCGAGCAACCCGCCGAGCACCCGGCCGAACAGTCGCAACGCCGCCCCGGTGGGCAGCGGTGTCTCGCCGGTCGCCCGGGCCGCCGCGAGCACCCGCTCGTTGCCAGCGGCCATGCCCACCTGCGCCCACGTGCCCCAGGCGACGGAGGCCACGGCCGGACCCTCGACCGGCGGTCCCCACGTCACAGCCGCGTCGAGCCAGCCGTTGGCCGCCGCGTAGTTGGCCTGGCCGGCCGCGCCGAACAGGGCGCTGGTGGACGAGAAGGTCACCATCCACCGGGTGCCGGCCGCCCGGCCCAGGTCGACGAGGCTGTCCCAGGCGAGCTTGGGGGCGAGCACCCCCGGGAGCCGATCGGCGTCCAGGTTGCGCAGCACGCCGTCGTCGAGGGCCCCGGCGAGGTGCACGATGCCGGCGAAGCCACCGGGGCGGGCGAGGTCGGCCAGACCCGCGCCGGTGGTCAGGTCCAGCGGCGCGAACCGCACGCCGGGCCGCAGGTCGCCCGGGTCGGTCCGGCCGGTGACGACCACCCGGCCGGGTTCGACCCGCTGATGGTGCAGCAGCCAGTCGGTGACGGCCCGGCCGATGCCGCCGGTGCCGCCGACGAGCAGGTAGCTGCCGCCGGTGGCGCCGAGCATGCCGGGCGGCAGGTCGGGCTGGTCGATCGGGATTCGTCGCGGTGCGAGCAGGAGACCGTCGCGGGCGAGCAGGTCGGTCTCGCCGCTGTCGGGCGGGAACGCGGTCATCGGGTCGTCGCCATGGCACCGCAGCACGGTCAGACCGGGTTCCTCGTGCGGCAGGCAACGGCTCATCGCCGCGGCGAGCCCACCGTACGGGTCGGTGGGCAGCACCAGGACCAGCCGGCCCCGGGCCTCGACGCGGGCGAGGTGACGCAGCACCAGCAGCAGGGCGGCACCTCCGTCACCGGCGGACGGGCAGCGCAGCACGGCCATGGCTGCGGGACCGGTCAGCGCCTCCGCCAGCAGGCCGGCGGCGTTCGGGTCGTCGAGGTCGCACCGGGGTACGTCCGTCCCGGCCACCCGCCGCGGTACGGCACCGACAGGCACCCAGCGGACGTCGTACAGCCGGCCACCGCTGCTCGACGGCACGAGCCGGTCGAGGAAGGTGGCCACCCCGGCGAGGACGTCCGCGCGGCGCAGCACCATGAAGTCGTGGCCGCCCTCGTGCCCGTTCGTCTCCACGATCGGGCTGGTCGTGACGTCGGCCCAGCGGGCCGCCGTGGCGGCGGGGAACGACGGGTCGACGGTGCCGTGGTGCACCTGCACCGGGCAGTCGAGCCGGCGCCCCCGGGCGACGACGCGGGCGGCGTGCCGGACGTCGCGGGCCAGGTCCTCGTGCAGCCGGGGCAGCACCTCGGCCTGCCAGCGCGGATCGGCGCGCAGCTCGTCCGGGGCTAGGAGGTACTCGTCGAGCGGCAGCTCGGCACCGGGCTGCGGTGCGCCCAGCGGCGCCCGGCCGACGACGCAGACCGCCTCGACCCGGCCGTCCGCCGCCCAGTCCGCGAGGTCGCCGGTGAGCAGGTCGAGGAGGTGGGACGCACCGGCACTGAGGCCGCAGAACGCCACGGGTACGTCCCCGGCGTCGGCCACGATGTGCCTGGCGAGGTCGACGTCGGCGGGATCCACGGCGACGACGTCGAGCCAGTCGGGTGCGGCGTGCGCCCAGGAGCGGAACGTGTCGGGGCCGCCCCCGGCGTACGGGAAGCAGTAGAGCCGCAGGCGGCCACCCGGCCGGTCGGCGAACCGTGTCAGCGGGCCCGTCCCGACCGTGGTGCGGGCCGGTGCGCCGTCGACATGCACCGACGCCTCGGGCCGCGTCCAGTAGCTCGTGGGTGCGAACCGGTACGTCGGCAGCGCCCAGCGCACCGCAGCCGGGACGACGGGGGCCCCCTCGTGGAGCGTGGCGAAGTCGAGGTCGACGCCGTGACACCACAGCTGCCCGAGCGCGGCGAGCAGCCCCGCCTCCTCGTCGGCCGGGTCGGCGAGGGTGGCCAGCGTGGTGGGTGCCGGGTCGCCGTGGGCCGCCACGCACTTGGCCGAGAGCGCGGTGAGCACCGTGCCGGGCCCGACCTCGAGGAGGAGATCCGGCTCCCAGCGCAGCAGCGTCTCGACGTCGGCACGCCAGCGCACCGGCGAGAGGGCGTGCTCCGCCCAGTACTCGCCGGGCCGGTAGCCGGCGTCGAACCAGGAGCCCGTCACGTTGCTGGCGACGGGGATGGCGGCCATGCGCGGCGCGAACCGTTGCGCGGCGGCAGCGAGCCGATCGGCTACCGGAGCCATCAGCTCGCTGTGGAACGCGTGGGAGACCGGTACGGCCCGGCAGGTGAACCCCATCCGGGGCAGTTCTGCGGCGGCGGCGCGCAGCGCGGTGGACAAACCGGAGAGCACCACCCGGCCGGGCGCGTTCTCGGCGGCCAACCACAGGTCACGGCGGCCGGACAGCCACTGGGCGAGGCGCTGCTCGTCGCCGATTACACTGAGCATGCCGCCCGCCCCGACCGGCCCCTCGGACAATTGCTCGGTCGCCACCGCCCGTACCGCGACGAGCTCGGCGGCCTCGGCCAGGTCGAGCAGCCCGGACACGGCCGCCGCGGTGTACTCGCCGATGCTGTGCCCGGCCACCGCCACCGGGGTGACGCCGACCTCGATCAGGGTGCGGGCGAGGGCGTACCCGACGGCGAAGAGCCCGCACTGGGTGGTCACCGGGCGGTGTACGGTCGTCTCGTCGGCAGCCAGGATCAGCTCGCGCGGGTCGACGTCGAGGTGCGGGGCGAGGCTCGCACAGGCCTCGTCGAACAGGCGGCGGAAACGGCCGCCGTCGGCGCGGCCACGATAGAGGGACCGGGCGGTGGCGGCCCGCTGGGAGCCCTGACCGGAGAAGCAGAACGCGACGGTGGCGGGCCGGCCTGCGTTCCTCGGTTCGACGGTGGCCAGCGCGGACGCGGCGGCGGGGCGGTCGATGACGACGGCGGCGCGCAGCGGGTGGGACTCGCGGGTGAGGTGCAGCGCACGGATCGCGGCCGCGAGGTCGCCGGCGGGTACCTCGGTCAGGTGTGCGGCGAGCGCCGCGGCCTGGCGCGGGAACGACTCCTCGCCGCGTGCCGAGACGGTGACCAGCTGCGGCGCCGGCTCGACCGTCACGGCGGGCTCGGCGCGGGCCCGGTCCGGGTCGGTACCGGGGGCCTGCGCCAGGATCACGTGGGCGTTCGTGCCGCCGATGCCGAAGCTGGAGACGCCCGCGCGGCGGGGAAGCTGACGCCCCGGGTCGGACACCGTCCAGGGACGCAGCTCGGTCTGGACGGTGAACGGTGAGCCGTCCGCGTCGACCAGGTCGACCAGCTTCGGGTTGAGCGTGTCGTGGTGGACGGTCGGCACCAGCGTGCGGTGGTGCAGGCTCAGCACCGTCTTGATCAGGCCGGTGATGCCGGCGGCGCAGTTGGCGTGCCCGATGTTGCCCTTCACGCTGCCGATCGCGCAGCCGCCGGTGACCGGTGGACCGTCGCCGTGGTGCTCCTCGAACGCGGCGCGCAACCCGGCGAGTTCGATGGCGTCGCCGACATGGGTGGCGGTGGCGTGGCACTCCACGTACGACAGCTGGTCGGAGGTGATGCCGGCCATCGCGATCGCGTCGGAGATGCACCGCGACTGCGCCCTGGCACTCGGCGCGGTGTATCCCGCCTTCATCCGCCCGTCGTTGGAGACGCCGTAACCGGTGAGCACCGCCCACACCGGGTCGCCGTCGGTGAGCGCGGCATCGAGCCGTTTGAGCACCACCGCACCGACCGCGTCACCGAACAGGGTGCCGCTCGCCGCCGCGTCGAACGGGCGGACCCGGCCGTCGACGCTGCCGACGAGGCCCTCCTCGTAGCGGTAGCCGAGGTTCGGGAAGGTCAGCGACGACGCGCCGGCCACCGCCATGTCGCACTGGCCGGTCGCGATGGACTGCGCGGCCTGGGCCACCGCGACCAACGCGCTGCTGCACGCCGACGTCACGGCGACCGCCGGGCCGCCGAGATCGAACAGGTACGCCACCCGGGTGGCGATGTAGTCCTTCTCGTTGCCGATCTCGGTGAGGAACAACCCGGCCGGGTCCAGTGGCTCGGTGAGCCCACCGCCCCGCAGATGGTGGATCAGGTAGCCGTCGATGCCGCAGGCCGCGAAGACGCCGGTCCGCTGCCGGTGCGGGTTGTCGCGGCGGGCGTAGCCGGCCTGCTCGAGGGCGGTCCACGCGGTCTCGATGAAGACCCGGTGCTGCGGGTCCATCAGCAGGGCCTCCCGCCGCCCGATGCCCCAGAACTCGGCGTCGAAGGTGTCGGCGCCGCGGACGACCTGCGCCGCGGGCACCCACGCGGGGTGGTTCACGATTTCCTCCGCGACGCCCTTGCGTCGCAGCTGCTCCGGCGTGAGCGAGGTGAGCGAGTCGGTCCCGGCGCACAGGTTCGCCCAGAACGCGCCGATGTCGTCGGCGCCCGGGAAACGGCCGGCCATGCCGACGATCGCTATCCGGGTCTCGCCGGCCAGCACGCTCCTGGCCGGTGCGGGACGGTCCGTCGGGAGGGCCCGACCGGCGCAGTGGGCGGCCATCGCCCGCAGCGTCGGTGCCTGGAACATGTCGACGACCGGCAGCGTGATCCCGAACCGCGTGGCGAGCACCCCTGACAGGCGGGCCGCGCTGAGCGAGTCGCCACCCAGGGCGAAGAAGCTGTCGTCGGCGTCGGGCGTACGACCGAGCACCTCCCGCCACCCGGCGGCGATCCGCCGTTCGACGGTGGTGAGCGTCTCGGGGGCGGTGTCGTCCGGCGCGGGCCCGGCGGGCGGCGGTGGCAGCGCCTTGAGGTCGAGCTTGCGCGCGTCACCGCCACTGACCGGCATCGCGGCGAGGCCGACGAGGTGCCGTGGCCGGGCGTATTCGGGCAGGTCGCGGGCGGCCCGGCGGCGCAGCCTGGCGAGCACCGTCGCCGACGGTGCGCCGGCGTCGCCCTGGACGTAGGCGACGAGGTCCTGCTGGCCGGTGCGCTGGTCTGCCACGGGCCGCACCACGACTCGTGCGACGCCGTCCTCCTGGTCCAGGACGTGCTCGACCGCGCGCAGCGAGACCTTGAAGCCGCGCACCTTCACCACGTCGCCGGTACGACCCAGGATCTCCAGCTCGCCGTCGGGGCGCAGCCGGGCGCGGTCGCCGGTGCGATAGAAGGTCGCCTCGGCGAACGGGGTGCCGGCGACCGCCTCGGGGGCGGCCACGAAGCGCTCGGCCGTCTTCGCCGGGTCGTCGAGGTAGCCGGTGGCCACCCCGGGCCCGGCGACGAGCAGCTCGCCGACCCCACCCCGGGGCACCGGTCGGCCCGTCTCGTCGAGCAGCACGGCCGCGCTGCCGTCGAGCAGACGCCCCACCGGCGCGCAGGGCGACGCGGGCCCGGCCCGGCTCGCGCTCAGGTCGGCGTACGAGACGTCCAGGCTCTCCCAGGTGCTGTACGCGTTGACGAGCCGCACCCCGGGCGGCAGCAGCGCGGCGGCCTTGTCGACGACCCGAGTGGGAACCACCTCGCCCATCAGGAACACGATCTCCAGGTGGGCGAGCCGACGGGCCACGGCCGGGCCGGTGACCGGGTGGTCGAGCAGCCCCTCGAACAGCGACGGCGTCACCACGATCCGGGTGATCTGCTGCTCGTGCAGGGTGTCGAGGAGCCGAACCGGGTCGACGATGTGCTCGTCCGGGATGACGACGGCCGGACGGCCGTTGAGCAGGGGACGCAGGCACTCCCAGGCGAAGAAGACGTTCAGACCGTCGCGCGACCGGGCCGTGTACGGGTAGCGGGCGTCCCGCGCGTCGAAGCAGTACAGGCAGCCCAGGTGGGTGTTGAGTACCGCCTTCGGTGTGCCGGACGTGCCGCTGGTCATCGAGATCAGGGCGATGTCGTCCGGGGCGGCCCGGCCGAGCAGCGGTGCGGGACCGTCCGGAGGAGTCGGCCCGAGGACCAGGGTGCGGTACTGCGCCGGTACCGTCCCGGCGAGCTGCGGCGTGGTGACGACCACGTCCACCCGGGCGCTGGCCAGGAACTGCGCGAGCAGGGTGCCGGGCCAGCTCTTCTCCAACAGGCACGCGGGTGTGCCGAGGCCGAAGCAGGCGAGCAGGGTGACGGCGTACTCGGCGGTGTGCGGGAGCAGCACACCGACGACGTCTCCGGGGCCGACGCCGCGCGCGGCCAGCGCACCGGCGACCGCGGTGGCGTGGTCACGCAGCTCGCGGTAGGTCCACCGGCGCGGCGTGTCGAGCAGGGCGAGGGCGCGGGGAGTGGCGGCGACCTGCGCCTCGAAGCGCTGCCAGAGGCTCTCGGCGGGGATGGCGTAAGGCTCGCCGGCGAGCACGACGGACGGTCCGGCCGCCGCCCGCACCCAGTCCAGGCGGTCGGTGAGGTCGGCGAGGAGGGCGGGCCGCTCGTCCACCGTGAAGAAGTGACCGCCGGAGAAGAGGCGGATGTCGGGCGTCCTGCCGAGGTCCGTGTGCCACGCGGCGAGTTCCTCGGCGGTGACCGTCCGGTCCCCCGTCCCGCCGTAGACGACGCAGGGGATGGCCTCCGGGAAGGCGGTGGTCGTGGTCGGACCGCTCTCGTCGAGGGTCAGGTCGGCGCGCAGTGGGGGGAGGACCAGGGCGAGCAGGTCGTCGTCGGCGAGGAGGTCGGCGGGGACCAGACCCCAGTGGCGCACCAGGTCGACGAGGTCGTCGTCAGGGAGGGCGGCGGCCGGCCGGGCCGGGGGCAGGTGCGGGGCGCGGTGCGCGGACAGCATCAGCAGCTGGGGCGTCCGGCTGCCGCGCTCGGCCAGCGCCCGGCACACCTCGAAGGCGACCAACGCGCCGAAGCTGTGCCCGAAGAACGCGAACGGGGCGCCGTCGTCGAGCCGGTCGACGAGCGTGACGAGGTCGTCGACGAGCCGGGCGCGGTCCGCGTAGGACCTTTCGGTACGCCGCTGGCCCCGGCCGGGCAGCTCGTAACTGACGACCTCGACGTCGGCGGGCAGGGAGGCCGGCCATTCGGCGAAGCTCTGCGGACCACCGCCGGCATGCGGAAAAACGAACAACCGCACTGCCACATCTTCGCGGCGAACAAGAACAACAGGTTCGACACCAGCAACATCAAAAGCGTCTTCCGCGCCAGTTTCCACCCAGTTCCCCGTTTTCATCGGCGCACTCAGGCACTTCACGAGCCACAGTAGACGGCCGTACCCGCAGTCACAAGGGGCATTTTCTGCCCCCGGGGTGTGTCACCTAAAAGGTGTAATTAAAGGATGTCTCGTAACTTAGTGAAGGCGTTGCTTGGCAACGGTGCTGGTGTCACCCGGCGAGGATGATGTTGTGGAGGTGGGCGATGCCGGCAGCGGTGTCGGTCAATGTGTGGGCGGCGCGGCGGTAGTCGCGCAGGATCTTGAAGCATTTCATCCTGGCTAGGGCGTGTTCGACCTGTGCTCGGACGGTGCGGTGTTGCTTGTTCAAGTCCGTCTTCCACTGGGGTAGTGCGCTGCCGTCGGCGGGCTTGCGGTACGGGATGATCACGTCTGGGTTACCGCGGTAGGCGCCGTCGGCCATGACCGGCCGTCCGGCCAACTCCTGGTCGATGCCGGAGGTGCGATAGACGATCGTGTCGTTGCGGTTTCCGGGTTGCGGATCGCCGAGGGCGACGACGAGGCGGGTGTGGGCGCTGATGGCGACCTGCAGGTTCGTGGAGTAGCGGTAGTTCTTACTCGGGGCGGCCAGGCGGTGATCCCGGGTGGGGATGAGGGTGCCGTCGACGATGGTGATCTCGTCGACCCGGCGCCAGCGCAGGGGGGCCAGGGCGAGGAGCGGGCCGAGCGTGTCGATGACGCGGTGCGCGGCGGAGTGCGACACCCCGAACAGTGGGCCGATCTGGCGCATCGTCAGGTTCGTACGCCAGTACGCGGCTACCAGCAACACCCGGTCGGCGAGGTCGAGAGACCACTGCCGGCCGGGCCGACCGTCACCGATCGCGTCACCTCCACGCTCGGCGACCAGCCGGACCAGCCTGCGGAACTGGGCGGGCTGCAGCCCGGTGAACGGGAAGATCCATTCGGGGTGGGCCGCTGAGATCACCTGCACCACGACATGATCCGCCATGGACCGTCTACCGAGTTACGAGACGTCCTTTAGGATTCTGTAGTTCGAGGTTCGTCGCTGTTCAGCGCTGGGGGTTGGTCAGCCGGCCGTCGAAGGCCATGTCGAAGACGTTCAGGGCGGCTTTCCACTTGTTGGACCAGCGGGTGCGGCCTTTGCCGGTGGGGTCGAGGCTGCACACGGTGAGGTAGAGGATCTTCAGGGCGGACTGCTCGTTGGGAAAGTGGCCGCGGGCGTTGACGGCTCGGCGGAAGTGGGCGTTGAGGGACTCGATCGCGTTGGTGGAGCAGACGATCTTTCGGATCTCGGCGTTTGAACTGCAGGAACGGTGTGAACTCCGCCCAGGCGTTCTCCCACAGCCGTATGATCGCCGGATATTTCCTCTCCCACTTGTCGGAGAACTCGGCGAACGCGTCCAGCGCGGCGGAGTCGCCGGGCGCCCCGTAGACCGGTTTGAGGTCCTTCGCGATCTGTGCCCAGGCCTTCGACGCGTACTTGAACGAGTTGCGCAAAAGGTGGATCAGACACGTCTGGACCACAGCCTGCGGCCAGACGACACCGATCGCGTCGGGCAGGCCCTTGAGCCCGTCACACACGACCATCAGCACATCGGCGACGCCCCGGTTGCGCAGCTCGGTCAGCACCCGGGTCCAGAACTTCGCCCCCTCGCCGTTGCTGTCGCCGACCCACAGCCCCAGGACGTCCTTGCCGCCGTCGGCGGTGACCGCGAGGGCGACATACACCGGCCGGTTCGCGACCTGCCCGTCCCTGATCGCACCCGCCTGCGCTGCAAGATCAGCTTGAAAAGGCTCACCACACGGGAAGTAAAGAGCCCCTACACGTCGGCGCGGTCGGCCTCGGCGGCGGCGAGCCGGCGGACCCGCTCCACCTCCGCCGAGCCGACGAACTGCCGGGCCACCTGCGCCAGCCAGGCGCTTTCCGAGGCCAGCGAGGCGTCCACGTCCTGGAACGGGTGCTCGACGCGGTAGTTGCGGCCCTGGGCGTGGCCGACGAGGGCGGCGGCGATCACCGCCGCCTCCACGGTGGCTGGGTCCGCCGCCGGGCCGAGCCAGCGGGACACGTCTGGATGCGCGTACGGGCGTAGCGTCAACTGCGCGTCGCGGACCTCGATCACCCGCCGGTAGAGCGCGAACTCCGCGCGGGGGAACGGCCAGCCGCCGCCGGTGTCGAGCGCGATGTGCGGCATCGCGGCCCGCAGCGCCTGCCAGAGCGGTTCGATCCGGCGCAGCTGGCGCAGCGCGCGCAGCCAGCGCAGCGGCGCCGTGATCCGGTCACCCCAGGCGGTCAGGGTCGCGCCGATCAGCCAGAGCAGCATGCAGACCGAGCCCAGCGTGGAACCGATCGGCAGCGAGGTGGCCAGGGACCGGCCGGTGACCAGGGTGACCACGGGCCGCACCCCGGACCACGCCGCCCAGACGATGCCGAGCGCGGAGCCTGCGACGACGAGGCTCAGCCCCGTCCGCAGCACCCCGGCGGCAGCGTGCCGTACGTAGCCGCCAACGCTGGCGATGAAGGTGACCAGGCAGACCGCGATGTAGCTGAAGAACACGACGAGGTAGGCGACCACCATCGGGTCCTGCGAGTACACGTTGACGAAGTTCAACGTGAACGTGGTGTCGGCGCTGACCAGCAGCACCCCCATCAGGACGGTCGCGCCGGCCAGCAGGACAACGTGCCGGCGTAGCCAGCGTCGGGTCTCGGCCGGGCGGGCGATGCTCTGGCCGAGCGCGCCGAGGAAGTACGCGGCGAGCATCTCCAGGGCGTTGCCGAGCAGCCGACCGAGGTTCGGCACCGGCTCGACGCGGCTGATCGCCACCAGGACCGGGTGCGCCATCACGGCGAGCCCCAGCCCGATGCAGAGGAAGAAGGCGGAGAGGTAGCGGGTGCCGCCGGTACGACGCCTGCCACCCACCGGGATGAGCTTGTAGGCCGCGACCACGATGGCGAGCTTCAAGGCGACGAAGTTGAGCCAGGTCAGCACGGCGCACCGCCCTGGTCAGCCGGTGTCGAAGATCGAGCCGAGCCGGGCCAGCCCCTCGGCCATCTCGGGGTCGACCGGGCCCGTGCCGCCGGTCGGGCCACGGCGGGCGCGCTGGGCGATCATCGAGGCGATCAGCTCGGCCTCCTGCTCCTGCGCCGCCGAGTAGTCGGAGCGGCCGAGCACCCGGCGGACCAGGTCGGCGGAGAGGTTCGGCAGCAGCGCGGGGGGTAGGGCGGTGAGGGAACGGTCGTCCACGTGGCCGCAGAGCAGGTGCCCGACCTCGTGCAGCAGGATGTGCTCCCGATGCAGCCGGGTGGTGCTGGTGGCGTAGAAGAGGTAGTCGACCTGGTCGGTGGCGACCAGCGCGCCGCACTGGCTCACGCCACCGGGCATCGGCACCAGCTCGACCGGCCGGCCCCGCTGCTGGGCCAGCGCGTCAACGAACCCGTCCGGTTCGAAGGGCGTCGGAATCGACAGCCTGTCGACGATCCGCTGGCACCGGCGCCACATGCTCCGATCAACCGTCATCGCGGCCCGCCGACCCGCCGATGCCGCGCCGGTCGCGGTGACCAGGATGGTCCGCGCCGGCCCGGCGCGCTTCCCGCCGCCCGATGGCGTCGATCATGTCGCTGATGGTGTCCAACCCCTCCGGCGAGAGGGTGATCGCCCGGAGCGCGATCTGTCGTACGGCGCTGTCCCGCAACGCGCCGAGCAGCTCCAGCTCCTCGGCGATGCGGGAGCTCTGCTCGTCGTCGAAGAAGTACGCCGCCGGCACCTGGAAGAACTGGGCGAGGGCCTCCAGATGCCGCTTGGTGGGGTTGGTCCGCCGGCCACTGCGCAACTGCCAGAGATAGGTGGTGGAGAAGCTCTCGCCGGTGGCCTCGCGGCAGGCGGTGGCCACCTCCTCGTTGCGGTACTGCTCCCGGTCGGGTCGGCGGATCACCTCGAAGAGTCTATTGATCTTTTCCGCGAGGGTGCCTGTAGGCGATTGGTCCATGTGGTTCCCCTCCCCTCGCCGATCGGGTGGATCTCGCTCACCTGGTTGACGCTCATGACTCCAGCGGACATCCTAGCGACTCACCGATTTTTAGCTGAGATGAATGACGTGCGCGCCGTCATCCACTGTAGCTAACCGACTACCCGAAGGAGGTGAATCAGATGACCGCACTTGTCGACCACACCAACGACATCTCCCTGGAGATGTTCGGCGAGCTCAGCGAGGAGGACCGGACCGCCCAGGGGCTGGCCGGCCTCACCCCCGTGCTCGCCACCCCCGCGGTGGCGCTCGGCGTCGCCGTCGGCGCCGTGGCCCTTCACGCCGGCTACATGGTGGGTATCGCCCGCAACATGGCCGAGGGCAGGTACCCGAAGCCGCAGTGATTGCCGACAACCGACACCGTCAGTCAGGAGGTGACCCATGTCCGTCCTCGCCATGAGGGTGAACGCGGATCCCGATCTTGCCGCGATCCGAATCGACGCCGACGAGGCGTGCAACAAGGTCGGCGGGATGCCCGTGCTGGCCACCCCGGCGACCATCGTCACCGTAGCGGCTGGGGTCGGCCTGGTCGGCTCGGTGGCGGGGCTCTTCGCCGCCGGATACGCCTTGGGGCGCAACATCGGCGGCCCTACGCCCCGACCGCAGTAACAGGCGGTTAGGCACGCAGCCGGGCGACCGGTTGCCGCCGTACCGGGCCGGGGGGGGGGGGGCCCCCCCCCCCCCCCCCCCCCCCCACCCGGCCGCCGCCGTCGGACCCTCCCACCCCGGTTCTGCACGCCCTGTCAGGAAGCGCTGCCCCCATGAAGAGACCACTCTGGCGTGACCGACGCCGTCAACCCGCCGTCCTCGACCGCTCCACCGTGTTGAACTGGACCGAGCGGATCAGCTCGGTGACCCACCTCTTCGCCAGCCTGGAGTACCTCACCCGGGGCCGGGACCGGCGGCGGGGCGGGGCGAACAACTGGGCGGTGAACCGGCGCACCTTCGAGGCCCACGCCCCCCGACTCACCCGGGCGCTGGACCTGGTCGCCGACGACCGGGTGGTCACCGCTCTGCACGTCAGCCGGGCCGCCGCGGCGGCCGCGCTCTGGCTTCCGCTCAACCGGCGGCAACGGGTCGCCGCCAACGCCGTGCTCACCGGCAGCCAGGCCGCGCTGCACGCCCAGCACCTGTACGGCAGCGACGGTGCCGACCAGGTCTCCTTCCTCGTACAGGCGCTCACCACCGTCGCCCGCGCCGGCCAGCGTCGCCCCGCCGTCGTGGACGCCTGCCTCTGGTTCGTCTCGCTTCAGTCGGTGCTCTCCTACACGGTGTCCGGCTGGGCCAAGCTGCCCAGTGAGACGTGGCGCAGCGGGCGCGCACTGCCCGGCATCACCCGGACCCTCACCTACGGCGACCCGCAGGTCTGGCAGTTGATGCGCCGCTACCCGAGGCTGACCAAGCTCACCGCCCACGGGGTGCTGGCGATGGAGTGCGCCTTCCCGCTGGCCTACGCAGCCCGGGGCCGCCCCGCGCCGTACCTGCTCGCCGCCGCCGGCGCGTTCCACCTGGTCAATGCGAGGGTCATGGGGCTCGGCCGGTTCTTCTGGGCCTTCACCTCCACCTACCCGGCGGTCGCCTACACCACCCGCCCCCGCGAGCGGACCGGCGACGCCACCGGCGTGCGTCGCGACGACACCCTGCCCGCCATGGCGGCCGCCGCCGGGCTGGCCCTCTTCGCCGCCGGGCAGGTCGCCCGGATCCGGCGGCGGCGGATGATCGAGCGGGGACGCGGGGACGAGCGCACCTTCACCACCGCCGCCGGCAATGTCCTCTCCTACCGGTACGCCGGGCAACCGGCCGATCCGGGCGCCGAAGCACCGGTGCTGCTGCTGGAGAGCGGGATGGCCGCCACGGCCGAGCACTGGGAGCGGATCGCCGCCCCGCTGGGAACCCGGTTCACCACCGTGACCTACCAGCGTGCCGGGTACGGCGCCAGCCGCTACCGGGGCACCGGGGAGTACCAGTTCGAGTCCATGGTGGACGATCTCGTTGACCTGACCCGGCACGTGGCCGGCGAGCGCCCGGTGATCCTGGTCGGCCACTCGCTCGGCGGCTACCTGGCCCTGCTCGCCGCCGAGCGACTGGCCGGGCAGGTACGCGGGGTCGCCCTGGTCGACTCCAGCCACCCCGCCGAACTGCGCCGCTCCCTGCGTCAGGCCGAGGGGGGCAAGGCGCTGACCAGCACCCTGGCCATCATGCCCGGCTCCCTGCGGGCCGGGTTCGGCTCGATGCTGCCCCGGGCCGCCTGGGTCGACCGGCTGCCGGAGTCGGTACGCCAGCTCGCCCTGGCCCAGTACCGCGACCCCGAACTGTGGGCCGCCGCCCGGCGGGAGTGGAAGGTGGTGCAGGAACGCTTCGAGGACGAGGCCGCCGAGCTGCCCCCGATCGACGTATCGCTGGTGGTGGTGACGGCGGGAGCGACCGCGCGCACCGACGCCGTCCAGGCCGACCTGCACGACGAGTTCGCCGCCGCCGCGCCCCGATCCGAGCGACACGTCATCGAGGACGCCGACCACGACGAGATCCTCACCGACGCCGCACGGGCCGAAGAGGTCGTCAAGATCCTCACCGCGTTCGTCGACGACGTCATGGAGCCGGGCGTGGAGGGGGACCGGTGAGCCGCCGGGTCGGCTCCGACCTGCGCCCGCTGACCACCGCGATCACCGCCGGCCTGGTCGGCTGGTTCGGGGTGACCGTGCTCAGCCAGCACCCCCAGCAGGTCTTCGATCGGTTCCGCCGCTACGACGTACCCGGGTTGCTCATCGGCAACTGGCGGTTCTTCGCCCCCGAGCCGGCGCAGCACGACTTCCACCTGCTGCACCGCGTGCTCACCGCCGACGGCGAGCAGACCCGGTGGGTCGAGACCGCCCTCATCCCACCCCGGCAGTGGCGGCAGATGGTCTGGTTCCCGGAACGGCGGCAGGACAAGGCGATCTTCGACATCTGTGCCGACCTCATCGGACACCTGGGCACCCCCGGCGTCGACATCACCACCACCACGCCGTACGAGGTGATGCGGGACATCGTCGAGCACGTCGTACGGCGGCAGCACCCCGGGCCGGACCAGCCCCGGGGGTTCCAGTTCGTGATCGCCCGGGGCACCGGCTACGACGAGTCGCACAAGCCGGACTACCTGCTGGTATCCCCGTTCGTACCGCTGTCGGAGGGCACCCAGAGATGACCGAGATCGCCGACATCGGCTACGGACGGCAGTTCGTCGACTTCTACGACCGGCTCTTCCCCGGCGGCCCGGCGGTGGAACCGCTCGTCGGCTTCCTCGCCGACCTGCACCCGGGCGGCGGGCAGCCCACCCTGGAGTTCGGCGTCGGAACCGGCCGGATCGCGCTGCCGCTGGCAGACCGGGTCGGGGAGATCGTCGGCGTGGACTCCTCGCCGGAGATGCTCGACGCGCTCCGGTCCGCCCTCACCGACCAGCCCCGCCCGGTCACGCCGGTGCACGGCGACATCCGCGACTGGGCGGACGACCGCCGGTACGGGCTGGTCTACTGCGTCTGCGGCACGCTGTCGATGCTGCTGGACCCGGCGGACCAGCAGCGGGTCGTGCGGGCGGCCGCCGCCCGGCTAGCCCCCGGCGGAACCCTCGTGGTGGAGACCCACAATCCGGAGTTCGCGCTGGCCGTACTCAACCAGGGCCGGGCCCGGGACTCCTTCTTCGTCCCCTATCCCGGGCAGGACACCGGGCTGCTGTCGTACTCCACCATCGACGTGGAGAACCGGATCTGGCACCTGGCGCACATCTGGATCGAGGAGGGCCGCTCCCGGATCGCCTCGGAACTGAGCCGACTCACCACCGCCGACGAGGTCGACGGGTATGCCGAGCGGGCCGGCCTGGTCCGCGTCGCCCGGCACGCCGACTGGGCCGGCAACGAGTTCACCGGCACGGAACCGATGTACGTCAACGTCTACCGCCACCGGGGTGAGCGATGAGCACGACCCCGGCCGGGGACCGGCACTGGCTCCGCATGATCGCCGGGTACGTCCGGCCGCACCGCGGGCCGTTCCTGGCCGCCGCCGCGCTGCTGCTCACGTCGAGCCTGCTGGGGCTGGCCCAGCCGCTGGCGGCCAAGGCCCTGATCGACGGCCTCACCGCCGGGCAGGGGGTGGGTCGGGCGCTGGCCGTGCTGACCGGGCTCGTGCTGCTCGCCGCCGTGCTGCTCGGTTTCGGCAACTACCTGATCCTGCGTACCGCCGAAGCGGTCGCCCTGGACGGGCGGCGTGGTCTGGTCCGGCACCTGCTGCGGCTCACCGTGCCGGCGTTGCAACGGCAGGCCCCCGGTGACCTGCTGGCCCGGGTCGCCGGGGACACCATGCTGCTGCGGCAGATCGCCAGCCAGTCCCTGATCGACCTCTTCACCGGCGGAGTCATGCTGCTCGGCGCGGTGCTGCTGATGGCGGTTGTCGACCCGGCCCTGCTCGGGGTGACCGCGGTGGTGGTGGTGCTGCTGGTGCTGATCATGGGGTTGCTGATGCCCCGGATCCGGACCGCCGCGCTGCGCTCGCAGGAGTCGGTGGGCGACATGGGCGCCGCCCTGGAGCGTGCGCTGGGCGCCTTCACCACCATGAAGGCCTCCGGCACCGAGCCCACCGAGGCGGCCCGGATCGACGAGGCGGCACTCACCGCGTACCGCCAGGGGGTGAGCCTGGCCCGCTGGGGCTCGGTCGCCGGAACCAGCGCCGGCCTGGCCATCCAGGTCGCGTTCCTGGTGGTGCTCGGGGTCGGCGGCGTGCGGGTGGCCAGCGGCGCGATGCCGGTCTCGGCGCTGGTGGCCTTTCTGCTCTACGTGGCCTACCTGAGCCAGCCGGTGATGCAGCTCGTGGGCGCCAGCACCTATCTGCAGGTCGGGCGGGCGGCGTTGACCCGGATCGCCGAGATCGACGCGCTGCCCACCGAGCCGATCGACCTTCCCCCGGCGACGCCGGTCCGGGCCACTGCCGCGGCTGCCACCGCGATCCCCCGGGGCGCGCGACGGGCTGACGGCCCGCCGGCGGAGGTGGTGTTCGAGGGGGTCTTCTTCGGCTACCCGGACCGGGACGAGCCGGCCCTGCGGGACCTCACGCTGACCGTGCCGGCCGGCGGGCTGACGGCACTGGTCGGTCCGTCCGGGTCGGGCAAGACCACGGTGCTCGCCCTGATCGAGCGCTTCTACGAACCGCGGCAGGGCCGGATCCTGTTCGACGGACGGCCACTGGCCGACTGGCCGCTGGGCGAACTGCGGGCCGCGATCGGTTACGTCGAGCAGGACGTCTCCGTGCTCGCCGGAACGCTGCGGGAGAATGTCGCGTACGCGACGCCCGGCGCCTCCGACGAGGAGATCCGCGCGGTGCTGCGGACCACCCGGCTCGATCCCCTGCTGGAGCGCCTCGGCGGGGACCTGGACACCCCGATCCGGCACCGGGGGCTCTCCGTGTCCGGCGGGGAACGGCAGCGGATCGCGGTGGCCCGGGCGCTGCTACGCCGGCCCCGGCTGCTGCTGCTCGACGAGGTGACCTCGCAACTGGACGCCACCAACGAGGCCGCGTTGCGTGAGGTGATCCTGGACATCTCCCGCCGGACCACGGTGCTCGTGGTGGCGCACCGGCTCTCCACGGTGCTCGCCGCCGATCAGATCGTGGTGTTGGAGAACGGCGAGGCGCGCTCCGTCGGTTCGCATCCGGACCTGGTCCGGACCGATGCGCTCTACGCCAGCCTGGCCGCTGAGCAGGCACTGGTCTGAGGAGGGAGGGCGACATGGGGTCGGAGACGGATGGCCGGGCGGGGACCGGCGGTACCGGCGGATTGGACGCGGTGGTGGTCGGCTCCGGCCCCAACGGGCTGGCCGCCGCGCTGGTGCTCGCCTCGGCGGGACTGACCGTCCAGGTCTATGAGGCGGCAGACACCATCGGCGGTGGCACCCGCACCGAGGAACTGACCCTGCCCGGGTTCCTGCACGACGTCTGCTCGGCGGTGCACCCGATGGCGCTCGGCTCGCCGTTCTTCCGCGCCTTCGACCTGGCCGCGCACGGCGTACGGCTGCGGCAACCGGAGATCGCGTACGCGCACCCGCTCGACGGTGGCCGGGCGGCGCTGGCCTGGCGGGACCTGGACCGTACCGCCGACGGGCTGGGCCGGGACGGGGCGGCTTGGCTGTCCCTGCTCGGTCCTCTGGTGCGGCGCTGGAAGGGTGTGGTCGACACCGCCATGTCCGACCTGCGTGGGGTGCCCGGCGACCCGCTCGCCGCGCTGTTGCTCGGGATACGCACGCTCGAACAGGGCACGCCGGTGGGGGCGACCCGCTTCCGTGGCGAGGAGGCCGCCGCGCTGATGGCCGGGGTGGCCGCGCACGCCATCGCCCCGCCCCGCCGGCTCGCGCCGGCCGGGGCCGGGCTGTTGCTGGCCACCCTGGGGCACGCGGTCGGCTGGCCGATCCCCGTAGGCGGCAGCCGGACGATCACCGATGCGATGGTGACCCGACTACGGCAGCTCGGCGGTCGGGTGGTGACCGGTGTCCGGATCGACGACCTGGCCGAACTGCCGCCGGCCCGCGCGGTCCTGCTCGACGTCTCGCCCGCCGGGCTGCTGCGCATCGCCGGAAAGCGGCTGCCCGCCGGCTACGCGCGTCGGCTGCGCTCCTTCCGGTACGGCGGGGCCGCGTGCAAGGTGGACTTCGCGCTCGCCGGCCCGGTGCCGTGGGCGGAACCGAACTGCGCCGGCGCCGGCACCCTGCACCTGGTCGGTTCGGCCGCCGAGGCCCAGGCCGCGGAGGCCGCCGTGCTGCGCGGCCGGCACCCGGACCGCCCGTACGTGCTGGCGGTACAGCCCGGTGTCGTCGACCCGAGCCGCGCGCCCGCCGGCCGGCAGGTGCTCTGGACGTACGCGCACGTGCCGAACGGCTCGCCGCGCGACGTCAGCGGCCAGATCGTGGCGCAGGTGGAACGTTTCGCGCCGGGCTTCCGTGACCTGATCCTGGCCACGCACGTCGTACCGGCGGCGCGGGCCGCCGCGCACAACCCGAACTACGTCGGCGGGGACATCTCCGGCGGGGCGGTCACGCCGTGGCAACTGGTGATGCGCCCGGTGCCCCGGTGGGACCCGTACCGGACCCCGCTGCCCGGCGTGTACCTCTGCTCGGCCTCGACCCCGCCGGGCCCGGCCGTGCACGGGATGTCCGGCCTGCACGCCGCCGGGCGGGCGCTGCGGCACCGGTTCGGTGTCCGTACCGACCCGCTCGACCTGCTCCGTTGCCCGGCAGGGGAACCGGTCAGGACCGTGAGCAGGCCACCCGTTGAAGAGGCTGAAGGCCCGAAAGTCGATTGACGGGAGGCTGGGATCAATCTCCCGCTCACCGAGGATCTGGTGCAATCCCTCGTACGGTTGCGCCCGCACGTAGTGCTGCAAGGGCGGCTGGACCGGACCGGGTGTTCTGCCTCAAGCCAACAGCGCCCTCGATAAGACGACCCGTCCGGTTACGCGCCGCGAGGCTAGCGCAGCGTGATGTAGAGGTCGCCGCGCCTGGGGTCAGTCGGCCTGATGTGCGGCACGCCCTGGCCCGGCACCCGGATCCTGGTGCCGGGGTGCGCGCGGGGGGGCACCAGAACCCGGAACGTCGCGCCGTCGAGCCCGACGATTGGCAGGATACCGCCCGTTGCGAGGTCGACGGACGAGCCGTCTAGGGCGCAGTGCAGGTCGTCGCCGATACGAGTGAACCGTTCGTGTGGCAGTTCGTGGATTTCGATGTACAGGTCGCCGCGGGTTCCCCCGTATCGTCCCATTTCGGCCTGTTGTGCCAGCCGGATCCGCATCCCGTCCGCGACGCCAGGCGGGATCTTGACGGTCAGCTTCCGGAGGGTCCTCAGCAGCCCGCTGCCGCCGCAGCCGCGGCAGTCGAGCAGCGCCGGGAGCTCTCCCTCGCAGGTGCTGCACGTGACAGTGGTGTCCATCGTGATCGGCGCTTCGACGCCGAACACGATTTCCTCAAGGCTGAGGTCGAACCGGAGGATCGCGTCCGCCCCGCGGTTCTGCTGCAGCGCGGTGGTGGCGCTCTGCTCCGCGGCAGTCCGCCGATCCGGCGGAATTTGCTCACGCGTGGCGCGTTGTACCAGCGCATGCACGCGGACCTCGCTGGCGTCGTCCGTGAGCGACACCAGGCTAAGCCGCTGCAGGCAGTGCAGCGCGTCGCGGGCGTCGGCTGCGCCGACCTGCGGTCGCACGTGCCGGGACCGCCGCAACGATGCCAGGAACCCGGTGGGGCGCGGGGGCGATCCCCGGCCTTCGTCCAGGTACCGCAGCGCCGCCAGGGTGATGAAGATGTTGGTCGGCACACCGTTGGGGTCTAGGTGGCTGGCCAGCTCCAGCAGCGGCCGGGCCAGTCCGGCCGGGGTCATCGCGTTGGCCAGTTCGATCGACAGCGACCAGGCCGCGGCGACCGTCGCGCGGTGCCCGTCGGGTAGTGCTTGCGGCTCCGGCATGAGTTCGGCCAGCCGCCGTCGCCGGTCGGCGAACCGCTTGCGGTACTCGCCGCAGGTCAGTCCCCGGTCCATCAGATATGCGGAGGCCTGGGCGAGGGCCAGCGGCAGGTAGCCCAGGTCGGTGGCGAGCCCTTCCACGTCTTCGGCGAGGTCAGCCCGGCCGGCCAGCTTGCCACGCAGGTATTTCTCGGCCTCGGCCGGCGTGAAGATGCCCACCTCGACCGGGATGCGGCCGGAGCCCAGCAGCGCTGCGTCCCGACGGCGGGTGGTGACGACGGTCCGGCCGTTCGGCGTTGACGGCGGCCATAGCCCGGCGAGGTCGCCCGGTTCGGTGAGGTCGTCCAGGACCACTAGCCAGCGTCGCCCGGTGTTGGCGAGCCAGGCCAGGAACTCCTCGGCGGCCCGTTGCGGGTCCTGATGGTCGGTTCCGCCGAGGTGGTTGCCTACAAGGGCGTAGGACGACAGGATGCCCGCCCGAGACGTGGCGGTCGTCCAGACGAGCAGGTCCACCGCACCATCGGTCAGCTCCCGCCGGGCGAAGTGGGCGGCGAGTTGAGTCTTGCCGACGCCACCGAGGCCCGACAGCAGCTGGCACACGACAGCGGTGCTACCCGGTGCGGTCGCCGCGTCCAGTGCGGCCGCCACGTCCCGCAGCTGGAAGTGGTCGGCAACCGGAGGAATCGACCCTGACTGGTATGGCCAGTCGACCTGGTTGCGGCCGCCGACCGTGACCGGGCCGTAGAAGGTCCCGACCGCACCGTACATGTCGCGTAGACGTAGGCCGGGCGGATCAGTGGTGCCGGCAGCCGTCGCCTCTACCCGGCTGCCGGCGGTGCTGGGGGGAACTGTGTCCTTTGGTCGAAACTGACCGGTGCATGGAAAGAGCCGACCGCACCGTTAACCGTGTCCACGGTGATGTTCAACTGTGCGGCGCGGGCGGGGTCGGCCAAGGCGAGTAGTTCCCGAGCGGCCGTCAAGATCTGCTGGTCGGCGACCGCGCCGCTGTCGTGTAGGTCCTGGCCGATGCGGGCCTGCCACACCCCAGGCTCGGTCTCGTCGGCCGCCAGTTGCTCCAGGGCAGTGGCCCGTCCGGTGAACCGGCGCTGCAGTGACGCCTTCAACAACTGGTAGCTGTCCTTGACAGCTTCGGTGGCGGTGCCGGCCACCCCGGCGCTCGCGCCGGCCGCGAGCGCCCCCACGATCACGTTGATCTCGTCCACTGGCGGGATACCTCCATCAGATTCGAGGCTGAGCGGGATCGCGGTCAGGCTAAGGAGGTGGGGTGCTGGTGGACGGTGCCGTAGCCGACGCCAGGGATGCGGACGACGCGGGCGTAGCTGATGGCAACCATGGGGCCACTCTACGGCTCGCCCGCTACTCAGCACGGGTGCCTGCAGGGGTCAGATTGCCTCCCGGCCGGAGTGGCCATCCATAGCCCACTACGCACGGGTCGGGTTGGTGTTCCAGCGCCGGGAGACACCCTAGCGACCCGGTCGGAAGAAGCTTCCTCGTCATCTGGACTGGTCAGGCCACACCGAGTACGACCTGAGTCGGCCCGCCCGCCTGGCCAGCATGTACAAGGTGGTACTCACCGAAGCCGGCACGGTCGACGACCTGAACACCTGGCTCAATGCCGACCAGCTCCGGCGACTCTGGCCCACCCTCTGGCTACCACCCCAACTCCGACGACACTGGGAGGAAGCCTTCCCCGAACTCGTCACCACCGACACGAACGCCGCGTAACGATGGATGCCTTCCACGAACTGCTCGCCCGCACCGGGCTCGCCACCGCCCGCCGATACGGTTTCGCTCTCGCCGGCGGCTACGCCGTCCAGGCCGCTGGGCTGCTTGAGCGTCCGAGCGAAGATGTCGACCTGTTCACCGCCTGGGAGCGCCGCGACGAATTCGGCACTGCGGTCACGGCCGTCGTGGACGCCTACCGCGACGATGGCTGACCGTCGACATCGAGCGGCAGTACGACACGTTCGCCCGGCTGACCGTCACCGACGGCGACCGTGCATCCAAGGTGGAACTCGGTGTGGACTGGCGCGCCAACGAACCCATCCTCATGGCGATCGGACCGGTCCTGCACCCCGACGATGCGGTCGCGAACAAGATGAGCGCGCTTTACGGACGAGCGTTTGCCCGTGACTTCATCGACATCGACGCCACGCTCCGATCCGGCCGCTACACCCAGGAAGCTCTCCTCAACCTCGCGCACCAGGGATTCTCGGCGAATCCGACAGTGCGGCGACGCATCCACTTCAGTCAAGTAAGGCCGGACCTGCGGGGACGCGGCCGGACCGGTTCGGATGCTGCCAAAAGTTCACCGGACTTTCGTCACTCTCCGCAAGATCATCTGACTACGGATCAGAAGGTTAGGGGTTCGAGCGGTCCACCGGCCGGTTCACCTTCCCGCCGGCGTGCACCGGCCCACCGCCGCCGGCGCCGCCGACACGAACCCCAACCACGGCAAGGTGCACAACTGCACCGCCGCCCCCAGCACGTCGCGGCCCGTCCGGAAGCGGCGCACGAACGCCTCGTCGCACTGGAAGCTACGGCCGGGCCAACATCAGCCTCAAATGCTTTTTGTCCGGTTAAGTACGGGCAGCATTATTTGCTAGCTATGCTGCGTTCTGTGACGACTATGGGAGTTTCTGCGCTTTCCAGCCGGTTGCGGCAGGTTTCCGCAGCAGCTGCGGCGATGCTGATCAGTGTCGGGCTGGCGGTGATACCGGTGCCCGATTCGGCTGCTGCCCAATCGGGGAGCACCTTGGTGACCGAATCCTTCACGGGGGCGACTGCGGACCCACGTTTCGAGGCGTTCGGATCGGCCTGCCTGACCGGCGCGCTGCCCGGCGCGCCGCCCGGTGGCGGCGCACACCCCCTCGCGGGATGTACACCAACATCGCCACCGCCAGCGGGGTCACTGACACCGGCATCCCGGTCACTGCGGAAGGACGAGCCACGGTCAAGCTGGAATCGGGCGAGCTGCCCGTCACCGGCAGCAACCTGGCCACCCCGCTGACCGCCGGTGCCGTGGCCACCGCGCTCGGCGCACTGCTCGTGCTCGCCAGCGTGCGTAACGTCCGCCGCCGCGTAAGAAGTTCCTGAGCCTCGATCCGTGGCTCGGCCCCGCTCATAGCGGCGTCCGAGCTGGCGGGTGGATGACGAGAGTGCCCTTCTGGGCCGCGATGATCGGGTTGTCAACAGCCCCTGACCTGAGCGGCTCGGAAGGGCACTCTCGAGCCAGCTTCTCTGCCTGGCGCGCGATAGGTTGCACAGTCATGGCCACAATCGCGGATGTCAATTAGAAACTGGACAGCCTCGCCGATCCGCGCCGGGCGGAGGGAGTGAGCCGGTTTCTGCAGATGGTTCCAGAGGCTCTGTTGCATTGGGTGAAAGCATGATCGACTCCAGCTTGCCCGGTGTGGTCTGCTTGGCCGGTGAGATCGTCGTCTCGTGTCCGGTCCTGGTCTCCGCCCGCATACGGCTTTCTTCGGGTTCCGGTTCCCGCCCGAGGTAATCGTTCTGGCGGCCGTTGGTATCTGTGGTTCGACCTCTCCTACCGAGACGTGGAGGAGTACTGGTCGGACAACGCAACAGCGCCGGATCGCGTCACCGCCTACCGGTGGGTGCAGCGGTTCACCCCGCTGGTCAAGCGTGCTTGGCCTAGCCCAATAGGCTTACGGGCATGGACCGGTTCTCCGAGGATGATCTGCACGCGGTCGTCGCCAGGTACGAGGCGACCAGGGCTGCTGCGTTGACCGAGCGGGATGAGCAACTCCGGGCGTTTCACACGGCGGGCTGGCGGCCGGTGGACCTGCAAAGGGTCACCGGGTACAGCCGGGAGACGATTCGCCAGGCGCTACGACCGGAGGTCCGACAGGCGACCAACCTCAGCCGGCGCAAGACTTCCCCCCAGATGTGACGTGCGGGAACCGGTCCGGGCATGACGGTGGCCTGGTACGACTTGGCTGTCTTGTCGTATCGGGTGGCGACGCTGCGGCACTGCTTGAGCCGGTTGAAGCACCGTTCGACGACGTTGCGCTGCTTGTAGAGCTGTGTGTCGAACACTCGCGACCCCAAACCGGTGATCAAGCGCCTGGCCCGAGCAACTCGGTGTGCATCCCGAGGCGCTGCGCAACTGGATCCGCCAACCGGTTGCTGTGATACCGCGAACGACACGCCCTCGCGGTGGTCGGCGAGTACGTGGACCACTTCAATGATCACCGCCCGCATCAAGGCCGGCAACAGTTGCCACCCAACCACGATCCAGCCGGCGTCATCGCGATGGACGCTCCCGTCCAACGCCGACAACGTCTCGGCGGCGTGATCAACGAGTACCACCGGGCAGCTTGGCGAAATCTTCAAAGTGCCAGGTCACGCCCGAACGAGGTTTTGGCACGGTACACGCACCGCACACTCACCGACAGTTTAGACGCAGCCCAGCACAAACCACCGCCGAAACAGACGAGCACCAACGAAGCACCAACGTTCCAGCAGACGGGACCGACGGCCACGAAATGGGAAAGAAAAAGGCCGTGACCCCTGTTATTGCAGGTCACGACCTTGATCACTTGTGCGCCCGAAGGGACTCGAACCCCTAACCCGCCGACCGGCGGCACTCCGACCGCCACGATCGTCGACGCCCAGGGCCGCACCGTCGAGTTACGCGAGCACGCCACCAGAGCTGGGGTCACCGGCGGCTCCACGGCAAAAGCGAAGAGTCAACTGACCGAGTCCTACCGGTAGGACCCTCACGTTGAGACCTACACCGAGTTCGGCGAACCCAACATCAACACTCGGCAACCTCCGGGGGTCTCTACGTGCGGTGGTGGACATCAGGTGTAGAGGACCAGGTGCCAGTGCGGGTTGTGGCTGGCGGAATAGGTGCACGAATAGTCGGAGTAACGCGAGTCCGGCCGGTCGACTGCGTTGCTGCCGGCCTGGTAGCAGGCGGTGCTGGAGGTGAACCACCCGCCGTTCACCGGGGCGGCGCTTGCGGGGGCCGCCGTCGTCAGCGACACGGCGCCAGCGACCATCGCACTGAAAATGCCCAGACGTGTGGCTAATTTCCCAATCTTGGTCATGACATTCCTTTCCTCCCTCGATTCCGAGACCGCGCCAGTGTACCGAATGCGCACGGTTCCGGAATCAGTTCCGTTCCTCCTTTATACACGGGTGCAATGGGAGTACACAAGAGAAGCGGTGCGGCCGCAGGTGGAGTGAGGTGATCTCAACAGCCATCCGGGCTCAGTTCGGGATGACACGGGCAACGCGTTCAAAACGGATGGCGCAGAGACAGGGCGTGGGGCCCCCGACAGGTTCTTGCGACGGATCTGATCTGCCAGGAAGGACCCCACGTGATTGCCTATCGGGCCATCCTGGACGTCCCCAGGAAACTCGTACAGCACGTGGCGCGGCTGCTAGCCTCGGCCCTTCGTTAAGGGCTGTCCAAGGAGTGGACCGAGAACGAAGAAGTGCCTCCTGATCAGGGAAAATAGGGCTTGTCGAGAGTCCTGTTAACCCGTCACGGAAGGCACTTGCTGGGTGAAGGCTATCGCAACACGTCCGAAGATCATTGTTACCGGGGCGGCCGGGGCGTGGTCGGTCACGCCGGTGCCCGGTTGCTCGCCGACCTCGCTGATGTGACCGGGTTGACCAGCGCATTCAGTGAGGCCCTGGCCGGGCTGCGGCAACAGCAGGGCGGACACGACCCGGGCCGGATCGCTGCCGATCTGGCGGTGATGCTGGCCGACGGCGGCGAGGCCATCGCGGACCTGGCGGCGCTGCGTGACCAGGCCGGCCTGTTCGGGCCGGTCGCCTCGGACCCGACCGCCTGGCGGCTGTTGTCGCAGGTGGACGAGTCGGTGCTGGCCGAGCTGCGGTCCGCCCGGGCCCGAGCCCGCGAGGTCGCCTGGGCCCAGCATGCCGCCACCCGCGGTGACCGGCCGCAGTCCTGCGCTGCCGGCCGGCCGGTCGACGGACTGGTGCTGGACATCGACGCGACGATCGTGCTCTGCCGCTCCGAGAAGGAATCGGCGACCCGCACCTGGAAGAAGACCTTCGGCTTCCACCCGTTGCTGTGCTTCCTGGACAACACCGGCGAAGCCCTCGCCGGCATGCTGCGACCCGGCCGGGCCGGGTCGAACACCACCGCCGATCACATCACCGTGCTCGACCAAGCCCTCGCCCAGATCCCCGACCAGCATCGGTATGGCACCCCGATCCTGCTACGCGCCGATTCGGCCGGTTCCAGCCACGGCTTCCTCGCCCACCTCAGATCCTGCAACTCCTCCACATCCCGGGTACGAGAGGTTGAACCGCAGGTACCAACGGACCGCCAGCACGATCACCTCAGGCGGGAACGGAACCCGACAAACGCCGACGTCGGCGGGGACCCGAACCGGACACGGGACGGCGACCACACCGGCTAAGCAGACCACACCGGGCAATCCGGAGTCGATCATGCTTTCGCCCAACGCAACAGACCCACCCCTTGTGCCGGCATCGATGTCGGCATATATTTGGCTGCACTACTGTTAACTTTCTTTACTGAATATTGGAGGGGCATCCCATGCGACGGAGGCGACTACCGCATCTCATCGCCACGGCCGCCGCCAGCCTGCTGATGGTGCCGGCGGTCGTGGCACTGGCAGGTCAGGCGAGTTCCGCCGAGGTGGACCACGCGCAGTGCCGACCGGACGGGCTCTACCAGACGCCCGGCGTCACCACGCCCTACTGCGACGTCTACGACACCGATGGTCGCGAGGTCATGGGCGCCGACCACAAGCGACGGATCATCGGCTACTTCACCAGCTGGCGCACTGGCAAGAACGGCGCACCGGCATACCTAGCGAACCAGATCCCGTGGGACAAGATCACTCACATCAACTACGCGTTCGCCCACGTTGACCCGGCGAACAAGATCTCCATCGGTTCGCCCACCGCGCCCAACAACCCGGCCACCAACATGACCTGGCCCGGTGTGTCTGGCGCGGAGATGGATCCGGCGTACTCCTACACCGGCCACTTCAACCTGCTCAACAAGTTCAAGAAGCAGCACCCGGACGTGAAGACGCTGGTCAGCGTGGGCGGCTGGGCCGAGACCGGCGGCTACATCGAGGCCAACGGCACCCGGATCGACTCCGGGGGCTTCTACCGGATGACCACGACCGGCAGCAACACCGTCAACACCGCCGGCATCAACACGTTCGCCGACTCGGTGGTCACCTTCCTGCGCACGTACGGCCTCGACGGCGTGGACATCGACTACGAGTACCCGACGTCGAACAACAAGGCCGGCCACCCGCTGGACTTCGCCCAGGCCGACGCCAAACGGGTCGGCCTGAACGCCTCCTACCAGGTGCTCATGCGGACCCTGCGGGAGAAGCTCGACGCTGCCGCGGCGGCCGACGGCAAGTACTACATGGTCACCGTCGCCGCGCCCGCCTCCGGCTGGCTGCTGCGCGGCATGGAGTCGTACCAGACGTTGCAGTACCTGGACTACGTCAACATCATGAGCTACGACCTGCACGGGGCCTGGAACCACTTCGTCGGCCCGAACGCCGCCCTCTACGACGACGGGCAGGACGCCGAACTCGCCGCCGGCGGCGTGTACGGGGCGTACCAGAACATCGGATACCTCAACACCGACTGGGCGTACCACTACTTCCGGGGCGCGATGCAATCCGGCCGAATCAACATCGGCGTGCCCTACTACACGCGCGGCTGGCGGGGCGTGACCGGCGGCAGCAACGGACTGTGGGGCCGGGCCGCGCTGCCCGACCAGACCAAGTGTCCCGCCGGAACAGGAGGGACGGTCGGATCGACCACCCCGTGCGGCAACGGCGCGATCGGCATCGACAACGTCTGGCACGACCTGGAGAACGGTGCCGAGGTGGCGGGCGGAGCCAACCCGATGTGGCACGCGAAGAACCTCCAGGACGGGCGCAGCGGCAGCTACCTGGAGGCGTACGGGTTGACCCCGCAGACCGACCCGACCGACGTGCTGACCGGCAGCTACACCCGCCACTACTCGTCCAGCCTGGTCGCGCCGTGGTTGTGGAACTCCCAGAAGCAGGTCTACCTGTCCACGGAGGACGAACAGTCGATCGCCTCGAAGGCGGACTACGTCGTGGCCAAGGGCCTCGGCGGCATCATGATCTGGGAGCTGGCCGGCGACTACGCGTGGAACGCTCAGCGCGGCGAATACTACATGGGCAACACCATGACCAACCTGGTCTACGACAAGTTCCAGACCGCCAGCCCGTACGGGGAGCGGAAGGCGAAGATCGCCATGCCGACCCAGACGCTAAACGTCGCGGCGACAATGGGCGGCTTCGCGCTCGGCGACAACAACTACCCGATCAACCCCGAACTGCGCCTGACCAACAACTCGGGTGCCACCATCCCCGCCGGTGCCCAGCTCGAGTTCGACTACCCCACCTCCGCACCCGGCACGCTCGGACAGCAGTCCGGGTGGGCGCTGTCCGTGGTGTCAGCCGGCCACACCGGCAGCAACGTCGGCGGACTGAAGGGCGACTTCCACCGGGTACGGCTCAACGTGCCGTCGGCCATCGCACCAGGCTCGTTCGCCGAGGTCACCCTCAACTACAGCCTGCCGATCGCCGGCCCATCGAACTTCACGCTCAGCTTCGGCGGCCAGACCTACGCCCTGACGGCCGACCACGCCCGCGGCGCGGTCACTCCGTCGCCCACGGCATCCGCGTCGCCCACGGTATCGACGTCCCCCACCTCCGGCACCTGCTCCGCCCCGACGTGGAACCCGACGACCGTCTACACCGGCGGCCAGCAGGTCTCGCACGAGGGACACCGCTACCGGGCCAAGTGGTGGACGCAGGGCGACAACCCGGCCAACAGCGGGCAGTGGGGCCCCTGGGACTCGCAGGGCCCCTGCTGACCGAGGAGCGCTCCTGATCCCGCAGGGTCAGGGCTGATGCGAAGGCGGGTGCCTCCCTGGGGCACCCGCCTTTCACTCACTCCTGCCGGTCGCGCTGGTCAGGCACAGCCGCGCCGCGCCACCCAGGTGACGCGTCCGGGCCCGGCAGATCGCCATGTCGCCCCACTGCGCCGCGCCTATGGGGAGACGATGATCTCGCAACAGACCCGCCTGACCCACACCGTGAACGTTCGTGGTCAGAGCACTAGCTCCGCGTCGGGGTGGAACAGCTGATGCGCGGCGGTCGGCGCAAGCAGTACCGGGTACGGCAGGTCGCTCCCGTACAGGGTGGTGCCGGGGTCCGCGCCGGCGTGCCCGGTCAGCACCCGGGGCAGCAGCCCGAGCCGGTGGTAGGCCTGCTCGTTGCGGCGCAGGCTGTGCTCGTCGGCGGCGCCCTCCAGGTAGTCGACCACTTCCGGCGCCAGCACCCGGTGCGCGGCGGTGCGATACCCGCCCGCTCACACCGTCGGCCCGGTGGTCGCGCGTGAGCGGATCTGGAACTCCAGCAGCTCCACCGCCTGGCGGGCGGCGGCCAACGCGGCGCCCGGGCTGTCCGACACCGCCCGCGCGTACGCGATCCGGTCGTCGGACGACGCCAGCGCGGCGAGTTTCGCACCGGGCTCGACCAGCAGTCGCACCTCGGTGACCCCGGGCACCTCGGCGGCCAGCTCGGTGCCCTCGACGGCGGTCAGGACCCCGGCGGCCGGCGCGGCGGCGAACCAGATGGCCGAGGACCGCCCGGCCGGCGCCGCAGCGAGCGACGTGCGCAGCTGTGGCAGCACCTCCTCGCCGACCGTCTGCCGGACGACGTACTCGGCCAGTTCCACCCCGGTGGCGTCGTGCGCCAGCGCCGGGATCTCATCGCCGCCCATCCGGACGTGCGTCTCGATCACCCGCGGGCCGTCGGCGGTCAGCACCACCTCGGTGTGGGTGGCCCCGAACTCCACCCCGAGCACGTCGAGGGTCCGCTCTACCAGGCTGTCCAGCCGGGCGCGCGCAGCCGCAGTGCCCCCGCGCTGTCGGTGGCGAAGCGGGCCACCCAGACTTGCAACACCACGGTCAGCACGGTGTTCACCGCCATCAGCACCGGCACCCAGGCAGCCGGCACCCCGGTGTGGCTCAGGATCCAGACCGGCAGGAGCACGATGAGCACGGTGTCGTACAGCGACAGGAAGCCGTTGCCGACGGTGAACACCATGAACCAGCGGTCGCGCAGCGGCGAGCGGTCGGGATCGGCGGGCCGGGCCGGCGGGGCCGGCACCCGGGCGGCCTCGGCGTGCCGCAGCGCTGCCCGGGCCAGCAGGGCGATGATCATGAACGACACGCCGTTGCCCAGGAACAGCGCGGTGAACGCGGCGGGCCGGTCGGTGGCGAACGCCACGCCGGCCAGCAGGAACCCGAGGGTCAGGCCGACGTTGCGGACGGCCCGGATGGCCGCCATGGTCCGGGTCCGGTCCCGGTTGCCGGCCACCACGGTCACCACTGCCTGCTGTAACGGGGAACCGGCCCGGTCGGCCGCGGTCAGCAGCACGGTCAGCACCAGGAAGCCGGCGAAGCCGTCGATCAACGCGTAGCAGCCGTACCCGACCCCGCGCAGCACCAACAGCGCGACGTAGAACCGGCCGACACCGACCCGATCGGCGAGCCGCCCGATCGGCACCGGGACCAGCAGGGCGACGGCCCCGGCCAGGGTGACCACCAGCGCCACCTGCCCGGCGGGCAGCCCCACCACCCCGACGAAGTACAGCGTGGACGAGGCGAAGAACATGCCGGTGCCGAGCGAGTCGATTCCGGTGCCGATGGTCAGCAGCCGGCTGGGCCGGTCGCGGGGCAGCAGACCGATCATCCGGCGTCACCGTCCCCGGTGGACGGCGCGAACGCCCGCACCAGCTCGGCCGAGCGACGCACGTGGGTCGGGGTGGCCGCCTCGGGCGCGGGCCGGCGCAGGTGATTCCAGGCGTACCGGCGGGCGGAGTTGACGAGCAAGTCCGCGGTGCCGGCCGCCGCCTCGTCCGCCATGCGCCACGCAGCCGCGAGCCGGCCCTCCGGTACGGGTCCCAGCAGGCCGCGGGCCCGTGCGGCGGCGGCGTCGTAACCCGCCGCGCCGGTGAGCAGGATCAACGCCCGCGCGGCGAGCCGGTGCCGTGCGGCCCGGTCGGCGGTACGGGGGCCCGCCCGGTCCGCGTCCACCGAGCCGACGTACGCCAGGCACGCCGCGGTGACCTCGGCGGCGTCGCCGTGGGCGGTGGCCGGCAACCGGTGCCTTGAGAAGTGAGTCAACACCGCGCGTGACCAACGGTCGCGCGGGCCGTTCCGGCGGGGTTTCCCGAAGCTGCGGGCGACACCCGGAACACGGCTGCACGCAGGCACGACACCGCTCCGCTTCGGTCGCTGGGAAGGGGGCCGGGAAGGGGCGGGCCGTGCGGGACGGTTGTCACGCAGGTCAGGGCGGTGTGGAGCGACTCGGTCCGATAGCCGACCGCGCCGTGCGCCGCGGGTATCACGTCGCCGGATCTCGATGGACCACGGCGTTCCGTCTGGTAGCGCCAGGACGGGTGCCGTGGTGCCCGACATCCCACTTTCTTATCGGAGCGCGGAGCGGGCAATACGCTTGCCGACGTTTTCGTAGGATGTGCTGCGGACTACATGGGGACTGCATGCGACGGTCTTTCGGCAATGCGCTTGCCGGCGCCGCCGCCGGCGCCGCCGCCGGCGCCGGCGCGCCTCGCTCGGGTCGGCACGGTGACATGCCGGAAGGAAATCCTGGTGATTTACTGACCGGCCGATCGCAGCATGACGGGTGTCCCGATCCGGAAACGGGACGCGGCTCGGAACGGTGCCGCAGAGGGCGAATAAGCCGGACCGGGAACAGTGGAATGCGCCGGCTGGGAGGGCGCCGGCCGCGATCGTGAACGCCGGGGCCGGCGCCCGGGCGGCAGGTCCTTCGCACGGTCGGCTGCGGCCGCCCGGTAGGGTGGCCCGCTCCGCCGTCATCGATCGAGTGGGAGTGACGACATGGGGGACCTGACCATCCGGCGCGCCGTTGCGGCCGACGTACCCGCCATCGTGGCGATGCTCGCCGACGACCCGCTGGGTGCCACCCGGGAGAGCCCGGACGATCCCGCCCCGTACACGGCCGCGTACGTCGTAATCGACGCGGACCCGCACCAGATGCTGGCCGTGGCGGAGCGCAACGGCCAGGTGGTCGGCACCCTCCAGTTGACCTTCCTGTCCGGCCTGGCCCGGCGCGGCGCCACCCGGGCGCAGATCGAGGCGGTCCGGGTGGCGTCCGGCGAGCGCGGGTCCGGCCTCGGCGCTACGCTGATGGAGTGGGCGGTGGAGCAGGCCCGCGACCGCGGCTGCGGCCTGGTGCAGCTGACCTCGGACACCAGCCGCACCGATGCGCACCGTTTCTACGAGCGCCTCGGATTCAAGGCCAGCCATGTGGGCTTCAAGCTCGACCTCTGACCTCTGACCTCTGACCTCTGACCTCTGACCGCGCCCCGCCGGCCCAGCCGTCCGCGTGGGTTCAGCCAAACTGACGGTCTTTCAGCGGAACCCGAGGGTCCGTCATCATCGACTATTGAGACCCGACCGCCGGTATCGTGCACGTCAACCGGCGCTGTTGCATTGGTGGATCGTGGGCAGGCAAGCCGCGTCAGCAGGCACTGGTCAGATCGCGTGGGCGAGTTCGGTGAACGCGGCGGCCACCCGGGTCGCGGGTGGGGCGTCGGTGGCGAGTTCGTAGTGGCCGCGTCGGAGGTTCTTCACGAAGGCGTGGCCGGTGATGATCGTCTGGGCGGCGCGGTCGGAACGGAGTCCGCGCATCGGTCTGAGCCGGCGAGCACCCTCGGGTAAAGCGGGCGGCGTCGGCCAGCAGCGGGGTGAACCGCTGCGCCCACCGGTAGACCGTGACGTGATCCACCTCGACACCGCGTTCGACCAGCAGTTCCTCCACATCCCGGTACGAGAGGTTGAACCGCAGGTACCAACGGACCGCCAGCACGATCACCTCAGGCGGGAACCGCAACCCGACGAACGCCGACGGCGACGGGGAGCCGAACCGGACACGAGACGACGACCTCACCGGCCAAGCAGACCCCACCGGGCAAGCCGGAGTCGATCATGCTTTCGCCCAACGCAACAGAGCCCTCGGCGCGTCCACCGATCCGACAACGCAACAGAGCCGGCGTGGCTCTCTGTGCGACTACCACTCGGCGGTGGAAATCGCGCTCGGCGAAATTATCGACGTAGATCATGGTGCGGCCGTCGTTGACGTGCACGCGTCGGTCCCCGCCGGGTGTAGTGCCTGTTCCGGGTCGTACGGCACGCGAAGGTTCTGTTGGTTCCGACCGATTGCCGACTTTACGTGAAGCGTATGTGGACCGTGCTCTTGCGTTCGTTCTGCACGGGGCACACTTTGATCATTCGGTGAAGCTGTTGAGTGAAATTCCTGCAGGGGCTTCCACTGTTGTACCGCTCCGCCGGAGCCAGCATCGGTCGGATATTTCCCGACATGATTATATTCCTAATATAGAACTCATGATTAACGCTGAGTCGAACACGTGAACACCCCTTGACGTTTGCGGTGCGGCGTCTGAGAATTGAGAATGCCCGGGGGCGGGGGAGAGGTAAAAATCAGGGCTGATCACCGAAGCGGGTGGCGAACGATGCCGAAGAGGTCATGTCGAGCCTGTCAACACCCGGCAGACGATCCGCCTACCACTCGTTAGGCATTATCACGGCACGTCGGAATTGGCGACATCGGGCAGGTTGCCTGAGTACCCCTTGCCGAGGATCTATTTCGTGGGAAGAGCGGGCGAGCGGGGGGCGCCCGAGCATCATCACGGCTCCACCACGGCCGTTGTGCTGAATGTCTCCGGTCCCGCCGGTGCATTCCGGGCTCACCGGGCGACCTGTGCGGGTCGTTTATCCAGAGGCGAGTCCGGCCGACCTGTGAAGCTGTAAGCCCGGGATTGGCTGATTCCGGCATTTCCTCCGGATAGGCGGGGCCCATCGCCGCGTAGGCCCCGGACGTTGATGTCGACGTCGAATCGTCGTAACTGCACGGGTCCGGTTCGGTAATACGGAATCCGAGGTGGACCATGTCTCCAGAGCGGCCTGTTTGGTGCGCGTCCGGGCCGATTCTGTAGCTTTCCTGCGCGCATATGGGTGATTCATCGACGTGAGGTAGGGAATGCCGAACAAGAACCTGGTCAGGGTGTACACCGACAGGACCTACGTGTATACGACGATGGTGCGCCATCAGGGCACGACGGTGGCGTTCGCGATGGACGACTCCCGGCGTATCTACTACAACGTGCTGAACCTGGATATGGGCAGCCGTGAGCGAGGCGAGATCGACAGTTCGTACTGGGACGACAACCCGCCGCAGCTCATGTTCCCGAGCGAGGTCACCGAGGTCGGCTTCGGTGGCGGCAAGGCGGTCGGCGTGCCGGCGGTGAAGCTGGGCGGGCGGGCCGAGGTCGCCGCCGGTATGCAGCTCCAGCCCGAGGATCTGGATCCGTTCCTGTCCACGACCGCCCGGTTGGGTGCCCAGGCGCCGTTCCAGGTCGTCTCGGACGGCAGATACCTGTTGCTGTTCCGCCAGTCGGTCGACGAGACGCACCCGGACGCGTTGTTCCGGCTGACCGGCGGTGGTGCCTCCGGGGACGCGAGCCGGAAGGACTACGCCCAGGCGAGCGGGGCCAACGTGCCGCTGGTGTCCGACACGGTGCTCTGCGACCGCTTCGTGCAGGTGGGGGCGACGGTCAAGCCGGTGCTCGAGGTGCGCTACCGGCGCAGCCGGAGCAAGACCTCGCCCGCCTCCAGCGGCGACACCCTGGGCACCAGGGACCTGGACGGCAACCCGTTCTACGAGACCACCCGGCAGCTGTCCTTCGTCCGCAACGTCACCGACGGTGAGTTCGCGGTGATGCTGCTGCCCACCCAGGTCGACGGCGTCATGCGGTGGCAGCTCTTCGCCGTGAACAGGGTGACCGGCCGCATCGATGCGTTCAACTTCGAACGGGCCGACGACGGGCTGTTCAACCTGGCGGGCACCCAGTTCTACACCAGCCCGGACCCGAGGTACGCCGCCTCGGTGCTCGAGCGCGAGCCCGGCGCGGACCCGTTCACCAAGGAACCGCTGGTGCCGGTCGCGCTGCCGACCGACCGTGCGGGGACCGCGTTGCGCCTCGACGGAAAGGACGACTACCTCGACCTGGGAAGCGCGCCAAGCGCGCGGCTGCAGGGCGCTTACACGGTGGAGGCGTGGGTCAAGCCGGCAGCCTCCGGCGGGTACATCGCGGCCGCCGGAGACGGGGTGAAGGCGGGATCGTTCAGCCTGAGCCTGACCACCACCGGGGCGCTGGTGCTGACCCATCCCGGCACCGGCAACACGCTCACCTCGCCCGCCGGGAAGGTGCCGATCGACCGCTACACCCACGTCGCGGCGGTGTTCAGCACCGGTACCGAGGCCAGAGGCACGCTGTACGTCAACGGCGGCGAGGTGGCCAGCGCCCCGATGTCGTTCACCCCCGCCTCTTCCTCCGCCGGGGTGGTGACGTATGTCGGCGCCCGGCCGTCGGGCAGCGCCGCGACCGGCTTCTTCTCCGGTGACGTCGACGAGGTGCGCATCTGGAGCCAGGCGCGGACGGGCGCCGACCTGGCCCGGGACGTCCGCCGCCGCCTCGCCGGGGTCGAGCCGGGCATGGTCGCCTACTACCGCTTCGACGAGGGCGCTGGGGCCAGCATCGCCGACCACACCGACAACGGTTTCGACGGCACCGTCCGGGGCGGCGCGACGTGGTTGACCTCGGGGGCGCCGGTGGGGGACAGCCCCGGGCTGTCCCGGGAGACCTTCGGTTTCGCGGGCCGGTCGCTCGCGGCCGGGCTGGCCGCGGTGCTGTACTTCCAGCAGGAGGAGACCGTCACCGGTTACGCCGACCAGCCCAGCCCGGCCAAGCGGCAGGCGCGGGTCCTGCTGGCCTGCCCGACGGTCGACACCTTCGCCCCGGACGGCAATCCTCTGATCGCCACCCTTGACCTCGCCCTCGCCGCCGACGGCCGGCTCGCGCAGGTGCCTCGTTCGGTCGCACTCTCCACCGTCGGGCGCCCAAACCCGACCAACGACATGGACGTGCTCAGCGCGGCCCAGGCCGCGGTCACTGCCGCGCAGGCGATGCTGGTCAAGGACCAGGCGCTCATCGACCAGGCAGACCAGGCCGTGCAGGGGCAGCTCCCGAATTATCAGTACTGGAACAACAGGTACTGGGGCTTCGTGAATTCCGGCTACTGCTACGACCAGGGAAGTTTCGTCTGGCCCCATGATCGCAATGGTCGGGCGAGCAGCCTGCTGGGGGCGCTGAACTCGGCAGGCTCGGCCCGCGACGCCGCACTCCAGACTTTGGCGGATGCGCAGGCGCAACTGATCCGGGACCAGGGCCTACTGGTGGAGAAGGAGGCCGTGCTGGCGGCGCTCAGCGGCGGGCTTCAGGGCGGCGACGACGTGGCGCTGGCGATGCCGGTGGTCGCCGTCGACAACACCGGACTGAGCATCTTCGGCGCGATCCTGGCCTTCGCGTGGAGCCATGACACTCCGGTCCTGCTCGACAGTGCGACCGGCGAGGTGGTGCTGTACTTCCGCGGCGTCGATGGGCAGTTCTTCTCCGTCTACTACGACGTCACCGCCTCCCGGGCGGTCAAGCAGATCAAGCTCCCCTCCGGCCGGTTGCAACTGACCAGCCGGGACACCGGGGTCGACCTGCCCGAGCTCAGTTTCACCGTCTCGGGCGTCGCGGGCGCTGACCTCTGCACGGTGGTGGTCACCCGCACGGCCAACAACACGACCCAGACCGAGACGTTCAACGAGGTGCCGCGGCGCGCCGACCAGTTCGCTGCCGTCCTCAACGGCACCCCGACCGGGGACCTGCTGGGCGTGGTGGCCTCGGTCCAGGGCAGCACCGTGACCCTCGCCGCGCCGCTTGCCGTGGCGTTGGCGGTGGGCACCTCGATCCGGGTGGCCGGCGCGGTCCGCCAGCTGAAGAACGCCGCGCTCGTCAATGCCACCACCCTCACCCTGACCACGGATCCGGCCCCGGCACCGGCGGGTGCGCAAGTGCGGACGGTCGTCTACAACTACGCCTCGGCCAGCTCCAGCCGCCCCGGAGCGCGCCTGGACGGCGGCTCGCTGATCGTCGCGGTCGGCGTCGGTGCGACCATCACCGCCGCCGTGCCCAACGGCGCGGCCGTCGACGTCATGGCCGGTCGGGGCAACCACTGGCGGGGCCATGCCCCCGGGCGTTCGTTCTCCTTCGACGGCACCAAGCGGCTCGCTCTCCCGGCCGCCCAGCGCCCCGGGGCGGCGATGGTCGGCGACCTCACCGTGGAAGCCTGGGCGAACCCGGGCTTCGCCGGCCCGCAGAGCCGTATCGTGCACGCCCACCTGCCCGGCACCCCCACCACCCGGTACACCCTCGGCGTCTCCGGCACGCCCTATCCCTCGGCGCTGGAGTTCAACGGAAGCAGCGACTACCTCGACTGCGGCACCGGCATAGACCTGACCGGTACCTCCTTCACCATCGAGTTCTGGGCCAAGCGGGGAACAACCGGCCGGACGGACTTCATTGTCTGCCTCGGCACCACGGCCGCGACGGACAAGAGCCTGCACGTCGGGTTCCGCGACAACAACGCCTTCACGATGGATTTCTACAACGACAGCGTGGACGCCTCGACCTCCTACAGCGATCTGAACTGGCACCACTGGGCATGCGTCTACGACCGGGAGGGCACCAACCGCATCCAGATCATCTACCGGGACGGCGTGGAAGTTGCCCGCGATACCGCCATCGGGCACTTCGCAGGCACCGGCAAACTCGTGCTCGGCCTAGCTCCCATCTGGGGCTACAAAGCCTATGTCCAGTTCGACGAGATGCGTATCTGGGGTCGGGCCCGTTCCGCGCAGGAGTTGAAGGCGGACAAGGACCGCCGGTTGACCGGGCGGGAGGCCGACCTGCTCGGCTACTGGAACTTTCCCGGCCGGCGGACCACGGACCTGACCGGGCGGGGCAATGACGCGACGATCGCCGGGAACCCCCGGGTCGTCGGCTCCACCTTCGCCGGATACAAGATCCTCGCCGGGGTAGGCGACCAGTTGGTGCGTAGCCGGGACGTCTACCCGGCCGGCCAGTGGGGCCACCTGGCGGCGGCGTTCGAGCAGGACTGGGCGCTGCGCTTCGACGGTGCCGCGTGGCTGGACACCGGCCGCGCCGACGCCCTCGATATCACAGGTGACCTGACGATCGAGGTCTTCCTCCGGCTCGACACGCTGGGCAACAACCAGGGGCTGGTCTGCAAGGGAGGGCTGGCCGACGGCGCCGGCGGGACCGTGTCGTACGCCTTCTATGTGCAGCCTGACGGGGCGCTGGCCTTCACCTACGAGAACACCGCGAGCATCCAGCCAGCCGTTGCCGTCTCCACGACCAAGCTGTCGGCAGGCGTCTTCACCCGGGTCGCGGTCACCCGCAGAGCCAACCCGAACGGGTCGGACATCCAGTTCTTCGTCAACGGCGCGTCGGCAGGCACCGCCACCATCATCGGCCCGGCGCCGACGGGCAACGACGGGCTCCTCGAGATCGGCCGCTACCGCTACGGCCAGACCAGCCATGGGCTGCGCGGCGTGCTCAGCGAGGTACGGCTGTGGAACGTGGCCCGAGAGGCGGCGAAGATCGGCGTGGCGATCACCGAGAGCACGCCCGGGCTGGTCGCCCAGTGGACTTTCCCCGAGGACGCCGGAAACACCACCGTCGACGTCGCCGGCAGCTACTCCGGCAGGCTGCACGGCGCCAGCTGGGTCAAGACGCCGGACCCGGGAGGCAACCGGTTCCGGCTCTATCAGAACGGGGATGCGACCCCCGCCGACCCAGTGCCGGCCACTGAGGCGGTCGTGACCACCGGCTACGGGCCCGAGCAGTTCACCGTCGGCGGCTGCACGGCCACCAACGACGGTCTGCGCGACGCCTTTGCCGGCGCCCTCGACGAGATCCGGGTCTGGCAGGCAGCGCGGACCGGCGAACAGATCCTCGACAACGTCTTCACCCGGCTGCGCGGGGAATCCGAGGACCTCGTCTGCTACTACCCGTTCGACGCCTCCTCCACGGTCATCGGCGCCCCGATCCTCGACGCCGGGCCGCGTGGGAACAACCTGACCGCCACCGCCGGCAGTGAGCCCGTCATCGTGCTCTCCATGGCACCCGTTTCCGCCGATACCGCCGAGGTCCGCTCGGCGCTGACCGGCATTCGCACCACCTTCCACGAGATAATCGGCGCAGCCCCCTCGGTCGCCGAGTACGCCGACGCCCAGCGGGTCCCGCATCGCGGCGTGCAGGGAGTGATGAAGCGCTGCTACAGCTACCAGCAGGATGGCCGCTGGCATCTGATCACCGGTTACAAGGTCGGTAACCTGGTCAGCAAGTGGGTCGGCCAGGCCCAGTTCGACCCGCAGCTCGTCGGCTACATCGAGGGGGCACCGCCAGTCCCCTCCGAGAACCTGGTCAAGCGTCCGGGCACCGACGACTACGTCGACGCCTCCACCGTCTCCTTCGTCCAGGCTGAGGAGGTCACCAATACGCTGTCGTCCAGCAAGGAAATCAGCATGGACGTCGCGCTGAAGTTGAAGTTCTCGTGGGAGGTCTCGGCGGACGTACTACAGATCGCCGCCCCGCTGGGTGTCGGCATCGCCACACCGCTGGCCAAGCTCGCCATGGAGGGGAATCTCGACCTCGGCCTCGAATTCTCCAACGGCTGGACCAAGGACACCGAGGTCTCCGAAGGCAGCAACACCACCCGCACCAGCACCGTCGCGCTCAGCGGCGCGTGGGAAGACCCGAACCGCCCGCTCAACCCGGCTGCCGGCCAGCGGTGGGTACCGGCCAACACCGGCTACGCCCTGGTTCAGTCCGAGACCGCCGACGTCTTCGCACTGCGCCTCGCACACACCGGTGCGCTGGTCGCCTACCGGATGATGCCCAACCCCGACATCCCCCGAGACTGGAACATCATCGAGTTCCAAATCAACCCGCTCTACACCAAACAGGGCACCCTCGACGGGCTCGTCGGCTACGGGCTGACCGGCCCCTTCGCCGACCCCACCCACTATCCCACCGCCGGCGACGGCGCCGAGTACAGCTACTTCAAACCCCGGGACGCCTACGCCCTGAAGCGCCGCATCGAGCGCCAGGCGCAGCAACTGCAGAGCTACTACGACTCGGCCTCCACGGAGACCCACGCTTCAGACCGGACGGCCGAGAGAGCCAGAGAGGTGGCCAACAGGTCTTCGGCCCGGCGCAATCTGGCCAACACCTACGTCTGGACCGCTGGCGGCGGCTTCTTCGCCGAATCCACCGAGACCACCGACACGGTGACCGAGACCACCAGCGGGTCCTACTCAATCAAGGGCACCCTCAGCGGGGGCGGCATGTTCGAAATCGGCGGCGCCGCGGGCGGCACGAAGATCGGCTTCGAGGCCAGCATCGGCGGCGGCAGCAGCGTCACCCGCACCAGGGCGAAGTCGGCCACGAAGACGTTCGGGATCGAGATCGGGTGCACCGGCGGCCGGGATCTTCAGCGCTACCAGGGCGGCGAAACCCCGGTCTACGACCCCAAGACCAACCAGCCTGTCACGGCCCCCGGCAGGGTCGATGCCTACCGTTTCATGACCTTCTACCTCGACGTCACCAAGGACAACTTCGAAGACTTCTACGGCAAGGTCGTCGACCCGCTTTGGCTCGCCACTTCTCCCCAGGCCGCCGCCCTACGCCAAGCCAACCAGGCCGACCAGAAACCACCCTGCTGGCGCGTCTTCCACCGGGTCACCTTCGTCAGCCGCCTACTCGACCCGATCGCTGCCTCCGACACCGCCCCGGCATCCCTGGCCAAGGCGCTGCAACGCGAGGGCTTCGGCAGCATCTACGACCTGATCCAAACCCTCGAACCCGATCTCAGGAACATCCCGTCGAACCTGGCCAGCCTCGCCAATCTGACCGCCGCCACCACCGAGGTGCTCAAGAAGAAGCTGTTCCGGCTCTCTCCGTACGCCGAGGAGATCATCGTGCACGTTGCCCGTTACTTCGGCATCGACCGCTAACCACACGACCCGTACCAAATGACTGACCCGTAGATACTCGAAGGCCGGCGGCCTCCAGCGTAGCCACTCGTGACGCTGGAGGCCGCGCGGCTTCGATCCGCTACACACCCGTTGATCAACCACTTGATCGATGACCCACGAGGAGACGGTCCTGATCAGGCTAAGAAGCGTGACCGGCCAGCGCGGACGACCGGGCTGCCGTCATGGCCCGAGTCCGCGCTGGCGTACGCGATTCTCGACGGCACGCTGATTCGCCCGGGCCCACGGCATCATCAACGCCCTGAGATGAAAATGCTCATTATTCCCCCTTTCGGGTTAATGGCCTTAACTCCGCTGTTATCTCCGATAGCGTCACAAAGAGAAGGGTGTTCGCATTCGATCTTTTTGGGTGGAAGGAGTCACGATGAGGCGCGGAGCAGCGGTTGCGGTAGCTCTCCTGACGGGTCTGACCGGTGTCGGGCAGGCCTCCGGGCCGGCCTTCGCCGACGGTGGCGGTCCCGAGTCGTACCAGGACGACCGCGGAGGCCGCGGGCACCACCACGACGGTGATGGCGCGGTCTTCGTCCAGACCAACAAGGCAGAGGGCAACACCATCAAGGTCTACGACCGCGATGAGGACGGCCGACTAACCAGGGCGGGTGAGTACGAGACAGGCGGGTTGGGCGGGTTCACCGTCGGCGCGCCGGTCGACGCGCTGGCGTCGCAGGGATCGTTGATCTACCACCGTGGGCTGCTGTTCGCGGTGAACGCCGGCAGCAACACCGTGACGGTGTTCGCTGTTGACGGCACCAGGCTGCACCGGCTCCAGGTCATCTGGTCCGGAGGGCTGCTGCCGGTCAGCGTCACGGTGCGCGACGGCCTTGTGTACGTGCTCAATGCCGGGGGTGAGGGCTCGGTGCAGGGGTTCGAGCTGCACGGGGGGCGCCTGTCGTCGATCCGCGACGCCAACCGCTCGCTCGGGTTGCACAACGGCAACCCGCCCGCCTTCATGACCGCCCCCGCCCAGGTCGACATCGACCCCGATGGTGAGTTCGTGCTGGTGAGCGCCAAGGCCGCCGACGTGATGTTCAGCTTCGAGATCGGCCCCGAGGGCGAACTGGCCCGGCACCCGGTCATCAGCGATGCCGGCTCCGTACCGTTCGCCTTCACCTTCGACACCGAGGACTCGCTACTGGTCACCGAGTCCGGCACGAACGAGGTCAGCCGATTCGAGCTCGACGAGAGTGGCAGGCTCGACCAGATCGGCCCGTCTGTGCCCAACGGCCAGCAGGCGTCGTGCTGGATACAGCGCGTCGGTGACTACTTCTACGTCGCCAACGCCGGCAGCTCCACCATCAGCTCCTACCGAGTCGATGACGACGGGAAGCTCGAACTAGTCAGGGCCATCGCCGCCGACACCGGCGGCGGGCCGATCGACATGACCACCAGCGACGGCTTCCTGTACGTCCAGAACGCCGCCGTCGGCAACGTACAGGGCTACGAGGTCAACGACGACGGCTCCCTGACCCTCGTCACCACCGTCGACGGCCTGCCGAAGTTCGCCGATGGCATCGGCATGGAAGGCATCGCCGCCTCCTGAACCTCCTGACCCGCCATCCGACCGGCACGGGCCACGGAATCCTGGCTCCTGTCCGCAACACCAGAGGCAGTCGCCGCCCGAAAGGTGCTGACAGAGCACCTCAACCCGCACACCGCAGGTCAGCGGACCTGTGACAGATTCCGGTCGACAGGCGATTGACGCCGACGGTGCGGATCTTGGCATGGTGGCCGTTGACGGTGGAGTAGTAGGGCTTCTGGTCCACGACCTGGTCGATCGGGATCAGAGTGTCGGTGGCGCGCCTTCGGCATGCTGCTCGGCACCGTCGTGCGCCGTCATCGCGGCTGTCGCACCTCCGCGTCCTGCACCTCTGCGACCTCGGGCTCGGCGCCTTGCACCTCGGCGCCTTGCACCTCGGCGACCTCGGGCTCGGCGCCTTGCACCTCGGCGACCTCGGGCTCGGTGTCTTGCACCTCGGCGACCTCGGCCTCCGGGTGGCCGGCCCGCAGCGGGTAGATCAGCTGCAGCAGCGGGCCGGCCATCGCGGTCGTCACCAGAGCCATCACGACCATCGAGGAGTACAGCGGTACGTCCAGCACACCGAGTTGCAGGCCGACGGTGAGGATGATGAGTTCGGTTAGGCCCCGCGTGTTCATCAGGGTGGCCAGGGCGGTCGCCGGGCGGTTGCGCAGGCCGCTGAGCCGGGCCGCGACGTAGGCGCCGACGAACTTGCCGCCGATCGCCACGGCGAGGATCAGCAGGAGTTCGACCAGCGCGGTGCGGTCGAAGCCGGACAGGTCCACCTTGAGACCGGTGACGATGAAGAAGATCGGCAGCAGCAGAGTGCCGTTCAGGTGCCCGATCTGCTCGGTGACGCCGAACTGGCGGTCCGGGAGCCGCAGGGCGTCGCGGGGCATGACCGTGCCGAACAGGAACGCGCCGAAGATGAAGTGCAGCCCGATCCACTCGGTGAAGGCCCCGGAGGCGAGCAGGCCGACGAGCACCACCACCAGCGACGTGGTCCGGGCCGGGTCGCTGCCGGGGCGCTGCCGCAGCAGACGGCGCAGCGCGGGCCGGATGATGTAGACCATGGCGATCAGGTACGGCACGAACAGCAGTAGCAGCCACTGCCCGCCGGCGGCCGCCCCGGAGATCGCCACGACCACGGCCAGCAGTGTCCAGGCCAGGACGTCGTCGATGGCGGCGCAGGCCAGTGCCAGGCTGCCCAGCCAGGTACGGATCATCCCGCGGTCGGTGAGGATACGGGCCAGGACGGGGAACGCCGTGACCGACATGGCCGCGCCCATGAACAGCACGAATCCGAGCTGGTTCTCCGTGGGGTGCTCGCGCATGAGGTAGTACGCCAGCCCGGCACCCAGCGCGAACGGCAGCGCGATCGAGCCCGACGACACCGCCCCGGCGATGACCCGGCGTCCACGCAGCAGCGCCGAGTCCAGCTCGGCGCCGACGCCGAACATGAACAGCGCCACGCCGAGGTTGGCGAGCGCAGCCAGGAACGGCCGGACATCGGTCGGGAACAGAGTCTGGGAGAAGCCGTGCAACAGGGTCGGCCCCAGCAGGACGCCCAGCAGCACCTCCCCGATGACCGCCGGCTGGCCGACCCGGCGGGCGAGCCGGCCGCACAGATGACTGAGCAGCACGATCAGAGCGAGCGCCAGGAACAACGACGAGATCTGCGAGGGGGTCACGCTGGTCGACTCCTGTGATCGGTGGGGGAAGGGCGGGGAAGCCAGCCGTGGATCAGCTGCCGGCCCGCCGGGCGCGGATGGACGCGGCGACGTCCCGGACGGTCCCACCGAGTAGTTCCGCCACGTCCGGCTGGGCGTGCATCTTCTCCTGGCACTCGCCGAGCAGCGTGAACGCGAGCATCGAGTGCCCGCCCAACTGGCCGAACGTGTCCAACACGCTGACCTCCTCGACATCGAGAACGTCGCGGTAGATGTCGACCAGGGCGGCCTCGAGTTCGTCGGCGGGCGGCACGATCTCCCGGCCGGTTTCCACCGTGGCTCGCCAGAGGGCGACCAGCGCGTCCTTGTCGATCTTCCCGTTGACCGTGGCCGGGATGCGCAGCACCGGCATGATGCGTTCCGGCCGCATGTGGTCGGGGAGGCTGCGGGCGGCGTACTCGCCCACCGCGACGACGTCGAGGTCGTTGACGGCGACCCGGCCGGCCGGGACGACGAAGGCGAGCAGGCGCGTCGGGTCGCCGTGCGCGACCACCGCGCAGTTCTCCACCGCGGGGTGCGAGCCGAGCACCGACTCGATCTCGCCGGGCTCGACCCGCTGCCCGCGGATCTTGATTTGCCGGTCGATGCGGCCGAGGTGCTCCAGGACGCCGTCGTCGCGGTACCGGCACAGGTCGCCCGTCCGATACAGGCGCGAGCCGGGTGCGCCGTACGGGTCGGCGACGAACCGTTCCGCCGTGCGCCGCGGTGCCTGCCAGTACGACTGCGCGACACCCGTCTCGCCGCCGATGTACGCCTCACCCGGCGTGCCCACCGGCACGAGGTCGAGGTTCTCGTCCAGCAGCAGGATGCGGAAGTTCGCCGCGGGCCGGCCCAGCGGCACCACGGGTGCGCCCGGCTCGGGTGGCAGCGCCATGTCGGTGACGTTGCCTGCCTCGGTGGGCCCGTAGCAGTTCACCAGGGTCGCATCGAGCGTCGCGTAGAACGTGTCCCGGATCCGCGGGGTGACCGGCTCGCCGCCGCACAGCGCCCAGCGCAGGGCCCTCGCGCGCTGCGGGGAGACCGTCTCGAGGAACGGCGCCATGACCGTCGGTGGCAGGAACACCGTGGTTACCCGGTACCGCTCGATGAGGCCGGCGAGGTGCTTGGGGTCCCGGTGCCCACCGGGCCGGCAGATCACCAGGCGCGCGCCGTGGTAGAGCGGCCAGAACAGTTCCCAGGTGGAGACGTCGAAGCCGGGCGACGTCTTGAACAGTGCCGCGTCGCCGGGGCCGAACGGGTACCGGCTCTGCATCCAGTCGAGGTGGGCCAGCGCGCCGGCAGTGGGGTACGCGACACCTTTCGGGCGGCCGGTGGTGCCGGAGGTGTAGAGGATGTGCAGCAGCCCGCCGGGGTTGTTCGCCGGGGCCGGCAGGGTGGCCGGGCCGTCGCGCCACGGCGCATCGTCCGCCACGTCGACGACCTCCCACGCGCCGGACGGGATCCGCTGCCGGCAGGCCGGATCGGCCAGCACGACCTGCGGCCCGGCATCGGAGAGGATGTACGCCAGTCGGGCGTCGGGCAGTTCGGCGTCCAGCGGCACGTAGATGGCGCCCGCCTTCACCGCGGCGTAGATCGCCACGATCTGCGGGATGCCGCGTTCCAGGCAGATACCCACCCGGGTGCCCGGGCCGGCGCCCCGGCCGGCCAGGTAATTCGCCAGCCGGTTCGCCCGCTCGTCGAGGTCCCGGTAGGTCACCGTGGTCCCGTTCTCGTCGAGCAGCGCGACATCGTCCGGCGTCCGGCGCGCCTGCTCCTCGAACGGTTCCGTCATGGAACGGTGCCGCACCTGCGGCGAGCGGTACGGGTTGAGCCGGTGCAGGATCTGCTGCCGATCCGCGTCGTCGACCAGCGGGTGCCGGCTCATCGGCGCGTCCGGTTCACCGGCCAGGCCGGTCAGCAGTCGCAGGAACGAACGGGCCCAGCAGTCGGCGGTCGGTGCGTCGGCCGAGCTGGTCATGCTCTCCGCGTACAGGTGAGTGCCGTCCTGCGAGACGACGATGGTGACGTCCACCGGCTGCCCGGCCACCGAATCCGGCGCGCTGAGAACCCGCAGGTCCGCCGCGCGGCGCAGCGCTGTCCGGAAACTCTCGGTAGGATCCATCGGTGCCCCGGGGCCCGGCGTGACGGCTTCCCGGGCACCGCGCACCACCCAGGCGCGGCACGGTGAGCCGGGGCGTGACAACCGCCGGGCCAGCACCGCGGCGCAGATCGACAGCGGGACGAAGTCGGCGACACCGGCCTCGGCGGCGTACGCCTGCAGTGCGCGGGTCACGTGCGGCGGGACGTCGAGCGGACCTACGCACTCCGGTGGCATCGATGTCTCCGACCTGTCCGTCGTCGGCACGGCGGGGTCCGCCGGGGGGCCCGTGCGGGTGGGAGAGAGATGGCTGGTCACGAAAGGCTCCAATGGACCGAATCTGCCGAGATTCCAGTTAACGCAGTGGATCGGCGGGCCGCCTGTCCCCGGTTCGACGGACATCTACGGCCGCATCCCGTAGCTGGTTTCCGTGACTCAACGACGCGATACCTGGTACCTAGCCTGGATCCGCAGAGGCGCACACCGGTCCCCGTGGCGCTTCGGATGGGAGGGGTGTCCGCAGTGACCGACATGGAAACCGCGACGCGTCCGGCGTCCCCCGAGCCGGTCGCCGTCCCCGTGTGCGACCTCGTCCGCGCGCAGGCTCGTTCCGGCGGTGAGCGGGACGCGCTGGTCGATCTGGTCGACGGGGCCACCACCACACTCAGCTATGCCGCGCTCGTCGAGCGCGTCGACGACCTCGCCGCCCGGCTGCGCGCCGCGGGCACCGTACCGGAACAGCCGGTGGTGGTCCTGCTGGGCCGCTCGGCCGACACGATCGTCGCGATGCTCGCCGTGCTGGAGGCCGGCGGTGTGTACTGCCCGCTGGACCCGGCGGTGCCGCCCGCACGGACCGGCGCGATGGTGCGCGACCTCGGTGCCCGCGTGGCGATCGCCGACGGGGAGAACGCGAGCCGGCTGCCCGGCGGCGTGCAGGTGGTGGATCCGGCGGGCACCGGCCCGGGCCGGACGGGTGCCCCGGTGCAGCCGCATCCCGACTCACTCGCATACATACTGCACACTTCCGGATCCACCGGCCGGCCCAAGGGGGTCGCGATGACCCATCGCGGGCTCGCCCGGCTGATCCGCTGGCAGCTCGCCGACGGCCCGACGGGCCTGCGCACCTTGCAGTTCACCGCGACGTCGTTCGACGTGACGTTCCAGGAGGTGCTCTCCACGCTCGCCACCGGCGGCTGCCTGGTGATCGCCTCCGAGCAGGTGCGGCGTGACCCCGCGGCGATGCTGCAGGCCATCGTCCGGCACCGCATCGAGCGTCTCTTCCTGCCGTACGTGGCCCTGCAGTTGCTCGCCGTCGCGGCGGCCCGGGCCTCGGTTGTCCCGGACTCGTTGCGACACGTGGTCACCGCGGGCGAGCGGCTGATCATCACGCCGGCGATCCGGGCGCTGTTCGCCGCGATTCCCGGCTGCCGGCTGGACAACCACTACGGGCCGACCGAGGCGCACCTGGTCACCAGCCGCACGCTGCCCGGCGGGGCGCAGGACTGGCCGGCCGTGCCGTCCATCGGCGTGCCGGTCGACGGCGTCGTCTGCCGGGTGCTCGACGACCGGCTGCAGGAGGTTGCCCCGGGTGACACCGGCGAGCTCTACGTGGCCGGTAGCTGCCTGGCCCGTGGCTACCATGGCAAGCCCGCGCTGACCGCCGAGCGTTTCGTGGCGGCGCCCTCCGGCGACCGGTTATACCGCACCGGCGACCTGGTACGCGCCGGCGGGGATGGCACGTACGAGTTCGTCGGCCGCGCCGACAGCCAGCTGAAGGTGCGCGGCTTCCGGGTGGAGCCGGCCGAGGTGGAGAACGCCCTGCTGAGCCACCCGCGGGTGGAGGCTGCCGGGGTGGGCCTGCGTGAGGTCGCCGACGGCGTGCCGGCGCTGGTCGGCTACGTGCAGGCCGCCGGCGAGGTGTCGCCGCGCGAGCTCTCCGACCACCTCCGCGGGCTGCTGCCGGCGTACATGATCCCGGCGCGCTACCTCATGGTCGCCAGCATGCCGCGAACCGGCACCGGCAAGATCGACACCCGGGCGCTGGGTGAGCTGGAGCTCTCCGCGGCGCCCGATGCGGTGCCCGCGGCGCCGGCCGCCGGGATGCCGCTGCCCGAGCTGATCACCTCGATCTGGGCCCGGGTGCTCGGGCACGACGACTTCGAGCCCGACGACGACTTCTTCGACGTGGGTGGCGACTCGCTGCTGGCCAGCTGGGTGGTCGCCGAGCTGCGGCAGGTACTGGGCCGCCCGGTGGAGTTGTCGGTTCTGCTGGAGGACAGCACCGTCGAGGACCTGGCCGCCGCGCTCGAGGCCACCGCCACGGTGGCGGCGCAGCCGGACCGGTCCTCGCAGATCGTCACGCTGCGGCCCGGACCTTCCGGGCGCAGCCTCTACCTGCTGCACCCGCTCGGCGGCGAGCTCATCGGCTACCGCGAGCTGGCCCACGCCTTCCGCGCCCCGGCCCGGCTGCTGGGTGTCGGATGGGCCGGGGAGCCACCGCGGTTCGGCAGCTCGCTGTCCGAGATCGCGGCGGTCCACGTCGAGCAGCTGCGGCTGATCCAGCGGGGCACCCCGTTCCTGCTGGCCGGCTGGTCGTTCGGCGGCGTGCTGGCGTACGAGATCGCCCAGCAGCTCACCGCGGCCGGCGAGGAGGTGGAGTTCCTCGGCCTTCTCGACGCGAACCCGGTCATCGACCCGATCACCGGGCTGCCGATGGCGCAGACGCCGTTCCTGTCGATGCTCGACGCGGTGCTCGACAAGCTCGGCGACTCCGACGGCGCCGGCCTGGCGGAACTGACCACGAGCGACACCTGGATCCAGCTGATGGGCGCGCCGATCCCGGACGGTGCCTCGGGCGAGCACCTGCGCACCGCGCTGCAGACGGCACGGGCCTGCATGCACGCGGCGATGGAGTACCAGCCGCGCCCGTTCGGTGGTCCGGTGACGCTGTTCCAGGCCGCCGGCGGGGTGTCCGCCGAGGGGCCGGAGCCGGTCGCAGCCCTGCGTGGGCTGTGCGTCGGTGGTCTCACCGTCCGGCCGGTCGCGGGCGACCACTGGGGGTTGATCAGAGGAGAGCACGTCACGGGGACGGCAACGGAACTGGACGCCGCGTTGGAGCGGACGGGTGCTGCAGGGAGTGTCAACGATGGATCTTGAAAACGACCGGAAGACGTTCGCCGAGCAGGGCTACATCGGCCCGTTCACGCTGTGGGAGCCGGGCGAGATGGCGGCCTGGTGGAAGGTGCAGCGCAAGGCACTGCTGAACCCCGACAACAACGCCCGCAAGGTCTTCGACAACCCGGTCAACTACGACCGGCACCTGGACATCCCGGGGCTCAGCAAGCTCATCACCGAGCCGGAGATCGTCCGCCGGATACAGGCCATCATCGGCGACGACGTCCACTGCTGGCGCACCGAGTTCTTCCCCAAGAACCCCGGCGACACCGGCACCGGCTGGCACCAGGTGGAGACGTACGCGATCGGTGAGGCCACCACCGGAATGCTGGAGGCCACCGAGCACTCCCCGGACGCGCCGATGGAGCTCACCTGCTGGGTCGCGTTCACCGAGGCGGCCAAGGAGAACGGCTGCATGCGGGTGCTGCCCGGCAGCCACCGTGAGTGGAAGTACGACGAGCGTCGGCCGATCAAGTGGAACGGCAAAGCGCGGGACAACTCGTTCTTCGGCTACAACTACGGCGAACTGAAGCTCGACAAGGACTGGGACCCGGAGCAGGAGTACATCGAAGACCTGGAAATGCGGGCCGGGCAGTTCTTCATCTTCACCGCCCGTACGATCCACGGCTCGTACCCGAACATCAGCAACCGCCAGCGGATGGGCTTCGCCATGCGGGTGGTGCCCACGAACGTGCGGGTGTACGGCGGGATGACCGGCTTCGACGAGTTCGGTCACCACTTCGACCTGGACCGGCACGGCTGCGTACAGGTCGCCGGGAAGGACGAGTACGGCCTGAACCGGGTCGCCGCCGAGAACGCCTGGGGTGAGCCGTTCACCCCGCTGCCCCGGCTCGGATCGGTGGTGTGACGCCGGTGCACACCCAGTACATCGCCTCGGTCGAGCTCGACACCGACCGGCTGGCCAAGGACCTCGCGCAGAGCGCGTCGTTCACCTGGTCCGAGGCGTACAGCGACTACCTGTTCGGCGGGCCGTGGAAGAGCGCCATGCTGTGGGCCCTGGGCGGCGACAGCGGTGACGGCGTGATGACCAACTACGCGTACGACCTGACGGCTTCGTTCACCGACTACGGCCGGCAGACGCCGTACCTGCAGGAGCTGATCACCGACATCGCGGACCTGTCCCGGCTGGTGTTCGTGCGCCTGGCCACGGTGGCCAACAGCGTCATCATCCCGCACCGGGACCTGCTGGAGTTCACCGAGATCGCCGACGAGCGACGCATCGCCCACCGCGTGCACATCCCGCTGGTCACCCACGAGAACTGCTTTTTCAGCGAGCGCAACACGGTGTTCCGGATGCGCACCGGGGAGGTCTGGGGGCTCAACGCCGCGCAGATGCACTCGGTCGCCTCGCTCACCAACCAGCCGCGCACCCACATCATTTTCGACTTCGCCGACCGGCCCGGACCGGGTCCACTGGTAAAGGTCGAGCGGCAGAACACCGGCCCGGACATCCCGGCGGACCGCATGGTGGTACGCCCGCCGCTGCCCGACGAGATCCGGGCCGACCTGCTGCGCTTGGCGGACGTGCTGACCATGGACACCTTCAGCGAGGTGTTCAGCATCATCATCAAGCAGCACTTCCGGTATGACGGTGGTGAGAGCTTCGCCTGGGACACCATCAAAGCGATCGCACGAGTCTGCAAGGACCCCGCCGTGCTACCGCACACCCTCGAACTCCATCGCTACTACACCCTGGAGCGATCCGCGTAAGGAGTGGAAAAGCATGACTGCAACTCTGTCCTTCGGCGACCGGCTGGCCGCGAGCCCGGTTTACCAGAGCTACCGCGACCACCCGTTTTTCGCAGGCGTCGACAACTCTGACCTCACTAAGGAGCAGGCGGAGACCCTGATCGAGCAGTGGTGGCACCCGCTGCACTACTTCCCGACCTTCCTGGCCCGGTGCGTGGCGGTACTGCCCGGCATCGCGGCCAAGAGCGCGATCACCCGTATCCTCAACCAGGAGGCCGGCGGCGGCGACGTCACCCAGGCACACGAAGTGATCTACGTCGACTCGATGGCGCGGTGCGGCTTCGACCGCGACCGGGTCGCCGGCACCAAGCCCTTCCCGGAGACCGAGGCGCTCGTCGAGGGCTACCGCCGGGCGTCCGAGCAGTGGCAGTCGGCGCTCGGGTTCATCTTCGCGACCGAGAACACCGACTTGCTGATGGTCTCGAGCATCGGCAAGGCGATCGAGCGTACGACCGGCATCACCGACAACGAGTGGGTCGAGATCCACGTGGCGCAGGAGCCGGACCACGTCGAGGAGGCCAACCACGCCCTGGTGGACCTGAACGCGGAGGACGGCGAGGCGGTGCTGGCAGCCGCCAACGAGATGTGGCAGCTGTGGACGGCCTTCTTCGACCGTCTGTCGAAGGAGTCCGGCGTGGGCTCGCAGGTAGCCGTGAGGTGAGAAGTGCAGGACATCCGCGCGACGTATCTACGTTTCCCCGCCTGGACGCAGCACTTCTGGACCTGGCAGACCGGTAAGGCCCTGCCGGGGCAGGAGCCGTTGCTGCGCCACACCTGGGCGTCCTACCTGGCCGTCACGCTCGGTCTGTTCCTGGGCGGGCTGACGATCTCGACGGTCGCGGTGGGCGTCATGTTCCCTCTGTGGTACCTCGCGCTGCTGCTCGGCTGGATCCTCACGGTCACCGGTGCACGCATGATGGTGCTGGTCATCGCCCACCAGGCGCTGCACCGCAAGTTCTCCGGAAATGCCTCGGCCGACTGGTTCTGGGGCGAGGCCGTCACCGTGCTGTCGGTGTTCCACACCTTCCAGGACTTCAAGGAGGAGCACTTCGACAATCACCACCGTCGTGAGGTGTTCGCCACCGAGGCGGATCCGCCGGTGCAGTTCCTGCTCAACCTGGGCTTCCGGACCGGCCGCTCACGGGCGGCGCAGTGGCGCCGGGCGTGGGCGGTGTTCCTCTCGCCGGTGTTCTACGGGCGCGGCTTCCTCGGCCGCGTCGGCAGCAACCTCAAGGGCGGGAAGGTACGCCTGGTCGGGTTCGCCGTGTGGGCCGGCTGGTGGCTGTCGCTGCCGTTCTGGTTCCCGCACGGGCTGCTCGTGCTGGTCCTCGCGTTCGTCCTCCCGGTTATCCTCTTCGCCCAGCTCAGCGCGCTGCTGGACCGGCTCGGCGAGCACGAGTGGCTGGCCCCGCGGGTGCCTGAGTACGGCCACCGGTACTACACGGCGGCGGCGACCTCGGCGCGCTACTGCGGTGCGCCGGTACCACCCCGCTCGATGCCGGCGGGCCGGCAGCTCGTCGCCTGGGTGCGCTGGACCGCGGCGACGCTGTTCTACCACCTGCCGTCCCGGCTGCTCGTCGTGGTGGGCGATCTGCCGAACCACGACTATCACCACCGGTATCCGTCGACCGCGGATTGGACGACGGCCGCGTACGCCCGTCAGCGCGACATCGACACCGGACCTCAGGGGCCGGCATACCAGGAGGTCTGGGGGATGGGCGCGGCGATCGACAAGGTGTTCCGCAGTTGGGAAGGGTCACAGGAGGAACAGCGGCATGCAATGTCATATCGTTGACACCTTTGTCGGCGGCCGGTACGCCGGTAACCCCGCCGCCGTGGTGCCGGTCGAGCAGTTCCCGCCGGTCGACCTCATGCAGGGGATGGCGCACTGGATCGAGCTGCCCACAACGGCGTTCGTGGTTCCCACCGCACCGGGGGAGTACCGGGTGCGGTGGTTCACGCCGTACAAGGAGCTCAACCTCTGCGGTCACGCCACCATCGCCAGCGCCTGCCACCTGTTCCGGCAGCCGGAGAACGCGCACCACGACCGGCTGCGGTTCGTGTCGGACAACGGCGTGCTCAACGCCGAACGCGTCGGTGAGCTGATCGCCATCGACCTGCCGTCGGCCCGGCTCACCCCGGCCGAGCCGCCGGCCGGACTGCTCGAGGCGCTGGGCGTCGAGGCGGTGGCCTGCGCGGTGTCCAGCGACGACGTGCTGGTTCAGGTCGACGACGTGGATGCGGTCATCGCCACGCGGCCGAACTTCGCCGCGCTGGCCCGGCTGCCGTTCCGCGGGCACATCGTGACGGCGCAGGGTACGGGTGACGCGGACTTCGTCTCCCGTACCTTCTTCCCCTCGCTCGGTGTCGACGAGGATCAGGTCTGCGTCACGGCGCACGCCAAGCTGGTGCCGTTCTGGTCGGCTCGGCTCGGCCGGCGCGACCTCACCGCGTTGCAGTTGTCGCAGCGCGGCGGCCGCCTCGTCCTGCAGGACGCCGGTGACCGGGTCCGCGTCCTCGGCTCGGCGGTGCCGCGGCATGACGTGCTGCACACCGAGGGCCTGGAGACGATCGGCTCGCACTGACCGCGAAGCTGGACCAGAAGCGGGGGCCCGGGGGCCCCGGCGGGGGGGGGCGGGGGGGCCCCCCCCCCCCCACGGGGGTTTAGGGGAGAGGGCAAACCGGGCCCGCCCCCGCCGCCCGC
>NZ_JAPZLF010000028.1:0-46961 GCF_033804645.1 Micromonospora sp. RTGN7
CTGAGCCTCGGTGATCATTAAGTTAATGCCACACAAACGGGGGTTTGCTGGCCAGAACAACCAGCTACCCAGACCGGGGCCGGGGCCGGCGCCCCCCCGGGGGGGGGGGGGGGGGGGGGGGGGGGCCCCGGGGGGGGGGGGGGGGGGGGGGGGCTGACGAAACGTTCGTCTCGGTTACCGGTACGCAGACCTCGCCGCGCCCGGTGTTGGTGTCGACCCGGCTGGTCGCGCGGCTGGACTGCAGGTCGGAAGTTCAACTCGTGCCCTGCTGTGGCGGGTGCGGCTTTGGGAGGGTGTTCCAGCACCCTCCTCGGGGTTCGTTCAACCGGGCAGCGTCTACTCGCAGAAGATACGCACTTTGGCATCGGGCTGGTCGACCTCCACGGTCATCTCGTCGAGGTGCTCCACGAGTGCCTCGAGCTGTTCGGGCTTGAGCTGCGTCAGGTCGAACGGCATGCCCGACTTCTTCAGTTCGGCGTTGGCGTGACCCAGTGCCTGCGGCGGGATCAGGGCCGCCAGCCGTACGCCGGCCCGCAGCAGTTGCAGCGGCACCCGCACGTTGACCCGCGCCGACTCACCGTTCTCCAGGGCATCCACCACCACCCGCAGATACTTCATCTTGTCCTTCGGCCGGGCGTCGAGACTCGACGTCGCAGCCGGCTGGTCCCGTTCGAGCGCGGAGATGAGCTGCTCCGCCTCCGCTGCGGTGATTTTGCCCTCGGCCAGGATGTCGAGGATGGCCTTGCGCTGTTCGTTCATCGGAACATCTCCTATCGGATGGTTACCAGCAGAGCCGTACGGCCCTGCTCGACGTCGACCCGGGTGCCGGGCAGTGCGGAGATGACGCGCCAACCGGCACCGAGTGCGCGCCCCACGTTGACGCGATACACGAGGCAGATCACGGCCGCCACCAGCGCGGCCAGGACTACGACCGGTAAGAACACGAGCACTACGGGGAGTACTGGAACCCAGATTCGGATAGGACGACCGTCCGGGCGTTTGATCCGTACGGTCAATAGCTGCGGCATCATGTGCGGCCCTCCAGCTCGGACAACGCCTGCTCTGCGGTGACCTCGCCGCGCCGCAGCCGATCGATGATGTCGGCCCGCGACGGCGCCGGATCGGTCTCGACGAAGTCGAGCATCTGCATGATTCGGTTCAGTCGCGATTTGATCGTCGGGTAGCTCACCCCGAAGACCCGCTCCATCTCCTTGATGGAACCGTGGCACCGCACGAACGCCGTGACGAAGACCTGATCCTCGACGTTGAGCTGCGCCAGTTGCGGTAGGCCGAACTCGCCCTCGATCGCGACGCCGCTGCCCGTCAGGCGCACCCGCTCGACGACGAACGGCCGGCCCTGGGTCAGGTTTGTGAGCTCCTGCCAATCCATCGCCTGATCTGCCATATATAAATTTGTACCCGGCTAGAACTGAACTTTCAAGAAGTTGATCTTAATTTTTTCAAACAATAGGCCCGGTGGTGCGCCCGGGGCCGCCAGTGCCCGCCCGGGGTGGTCCGGATCGTGGCGGCGGGCCTCGGCGGCGACGGGGGCGCCGTGCCCGGGAGAAGCCGGCGTCGAGTCGACCCGAAATCTGATCGCCGCCGTCGTCAACCCTTTGTCTCCGAGGCCCGTCATTGGGCTGTAGGGAGAAGGAGGCAACGTGACAAGCGAACGAGACGAGCAGTTCGGAAAGTTCGTGCTGGACCGGCGTGCCGAGCTGGTACGGACGGCCAGGCTGATCACCGGCGGTGACCATCATCTGGCCGAGGACCTGGTTCAGACGACGCTGACGAAGCTCTACGTCAAGTGGCCGGCGTATCGCCGGGCCGGCAATCCGGGCGGCTATGTGTACCGAATCATGGTCAACGCGCTGACCGATGAGCGGCGTCGCCCGTGGTGGCGGCGGGAACGCTCCACCGCCGCCCTGCCCGATATCGCGCAAGCCGAGTCGGGGCTGGACCGTGAGGGCGTCGACGAACTGATGACCGCGCTCAAGCGGTTGCCGCCGAGGATGCGGGCCACCCTGGTGTTCCGGTACTTCCACGGCCTGGACGTGGCCGAGACCGCCGGCGCGCTGGGTTGCAGTGAGGGCTCGGTGAAGACCCAGACGGCCCGTGGGCTGCAACGGCTGCGCGAAGCCCTGGAGGTCACCCCCGGCCGGTTGAGCTACCTGCCCGGCAACATCCATCCCTGACCCGCGGCCCTGCCCCGCGCCGGAACACCCACCCGAGGAGAAGGCTATGAACACCGACCTGCACGACCGTTTCACCGATATCGCCGGCCCGGCCCCCGCGCCGTCCGCCGCAACGCTCACCGCAGATCTGGAGCGCGGGCACAGTGCCCTGCGCCGGCATCGACTCGCCCAGGTCGGTGGTGCCGGGCTCCTGGCCGCCGTACTGGCCGCCGTGCTTGTCGTGCCCGGAGTACGCACCGGCGGTGTCTCGACGAACATCGCCGGGCCGCCGGCCGCCACCGGAACGGCAGCCGACGAGATGACCAGCCGGTCCCCGGCCAGGCTGGTGGCCTACACCGGCGCGCAGCCCCACGGGTTCACCGTCGACGAGGTGCCCGAAGGCTGGGAGGTCCAGGGCTCGGACGAGTCCGCCTTCATGCTCGCCCCGAAGGGCATCGCCGACCAGGACCCCGCGTCCTTCGTCGGAAAGATCGGCATCACCCTCGAGAAAAGGGTGCCGGATGTGACGACGAAGAAGGTGACCGTCAACGACAAGCCGGCCCTGCTGGCCACGATGGCCGGCAACGACCGGCCCGGCACCGTCTTCATCGCGCAGCCCTCCGGCGCGTACCTGGTGATCCAGGTGTGGAAGACCCTCAACTGGGGCGAGCAGGAGCTCGTGCGGTTCGCCGGGGGCGTACACGTCGGGAAGGATGCCCGCCCGATGGTGGGCTGAGCTCCCCACAGCCCGTCACCCGATCCGTAGCCCGCCCGGCGCGCCCTCGCGCGACGGGCGAGCTGCCTGCCGGCGTACGCGTGGCCTGCCGGCCCCGCCCGACGAGATGGAGCGGGGCGACCAGATCGGCCGGCGCGGCCACCGGACAGGCGCGGCCACCGGCCCCCGTGGCCGGGACGACGCGACGTGACACCATGGCCGCGTGACCGGTCCTGTCCAGACGGGGTACGCCCCGCCCAGTGGTCCCCCCAGTCAGCCGACGCATGGCTGGCCGCGCTGGCTGATCGTGGTCGTCGTGCTCTGGGCGCTCCTGCTGGCGGCGTTGACCTGGGTGTCCGTACGTGATGACGGGCCGACCGTCCGTGAGCAGCGCAGCCTGACCCAGGCCGGGCCGGTGGTCGACCGGGCGGTCGGCGAGCTGGTGGCGGCGGCCGGCGACCGGGTCGTCGCGCTCGAGCCGGACCGGATCGAGCACGGCTGCCGGGTGACCCCCCTGCTCGACGGCGCGACGTTGGAGCGTGGGGTGGAGGTCCTCGACCCCGGCGCCGACCCGCGTACGGTGCTCACCCAGATCGCCGACCGGCTCCCGGCGGGCTGGCTGGCCGGGGTCCGGGTCACCGGCGAGGGCCCTCGGCTGCGCGCCGACGCGGGGGAGTTCGTGCTGGTGGTGGGGCGACCGGCCGGCGACGGCCGGATCCGGTTGACCGTCCGCACCGGGTGCCGCCCGATCGGCGACGGCTACCGTGCACCCGCCGCCCAGGCGGGCCCGGAAGCGGACGCCCTCGCCGCCGCCCTACGCACGTTCGGCTACCCGCCCACCCCGCCCACGCAGCAGATCGCCGCGCCCTGCCCCGGCGCGAATCGCCAGGCCCGCACCGCCCGCCTCACCCTCGACCCCGCCCCGGCGGAGCCGCCCCGCGGGCTCACCCCGGCCGCTGGCGACACCGTCCTTCTCGACACCCCCGAGGTGTACGCCTACCGCCACGCCACGGTCACCATCGCCCTGACCGGCCCCCACCTAACCGCCACCACCCCCTGCACCCCCTGACCCCCTGCACCCCACCCCCGCACCCCCGCACCCCCGTCCGGGCCTCCGTCCGGGCTCCGTGATCATGAAGTTATTGCCATCCACCCCTGGTTTGGGTGGCAATAACTTCATGATCACCGGGCCGGGGCCGGGGCCGGGGTTGGGGTTGGGGTTGGGGGGTTGGGTTAGGGGGTTGGGTTGGGGGTGGGGGGTTGGGGGGTGCGGCTGCGGCCCAGGGCGTCGACGTGGCCCCAGCGGCCGGGGATGTCGAGCAGTTCGACCCGGCCGATGCCCTCCGGTACCGCCGGGTCGATGATCAGATGCTCGCCCTGCGGTTCGAGGCCGAGCATCACCCGTAGCAACAGCAGTGGGGTGCCGGCCGACCAGGCCTGCGGGCTGCACGCGGTCGGGTACTGCACCGGGTAGTTGGTGAGGTTGCGCTCGTAGCCGGCGAAGGCCTCCGGCAGCCGCCCGGCGAAGTGCTGGGACGCGGCCAGCATCGCCGCGCAGATCCGCCCCGCCTCCTCCCGGAACCCGTACCGCCACAGGCCCCAGGCGATGATCGAGTTGTCGAAGGGCCAGACCGTGCCGACGTGGTATCCGATCGGGTTGTATCGGCTCTGGTCGTCGGCGAGCGTCCGTACCCCCCAGCCGGAGAAGAGCCGCGGCCCGAGCAGGTCCTCGGCGACCCGGCCGGCCCGTGACTCGTCGACGATCCCGCTCCAGAGCAGGTGGCCGATGTTGGAGGAGAGGCTGTCGACGGGGTGGCCCTCCGGGTCCAGGGCCAGCGCGTAGTGCTCGCGGTCGGGGAGCCAGAAGTCCCGGTTGAACCGCTCCTTGAGTGCCGCCGCCTCCCGTTCCAGCCGGTCGGCGTACGCCGGGTCGTTCCAGAACGTGCGGGCCAGTCGGGCCCCGCGCAGCTTCGCGTCGTACGCGTACCCCTGGGTTTCGCAGGAGGCCCGGGGGAAGCCGGGCAGCCGGCCGTCGCGGTAGGAGATCGAGTCCCAGGAGTCCTTCCAGCACTGGTTCTGCAACCCCGTTTCCGGGTTGCGGGTCTGGTACCAGATGTACCCCGTGCCGAGTAGGTCGCCGTACGAGTCGAGCCAGTCCAGCGCCGCCCGGGCCTGGAACTCCAACTGCCGTACGAGGGTGGCGTCCCCGGTCCACCGCTCGTACTCGTCGAGCAGGATGACGAACAGTGGGGTCGAGTCGGCGGCCCCGTAGTACGGGGAGTGGGGTTGCTCCTCGAAGCCGGCTGTCTCGCCGTACCGGAGCTCGTGCGGGATCTTGCCGGGTTCCTCGTCCCGGAAGTCGTCCAGCCGGCTTCCCTGAAGACCGGCCAGTATGGCGATCGTCGGCGGTACCAGCTCCGGCAGGAACGGCAGCAACTGGAGCGAGGTGAAGACGCTGTCCCGTCCGAACAGGGTCATGAACCAGGGCAGCCCGGCGGCCACCAGCCGGACCCCTAGGGTGATCGATTCGTAGCGCAGGGCCGCGAGGTCGTTCAGGCTCCGCCGGTACGCCCGGGCCAGCGGCTCGCTGTCACAGCTGAGCTTCGGGGCCCGGTCGAGCAGGTCGTCCTGCTCGGCCTGGATCGCGGCGACCGAGCGGTGGCTGCCGAGCGGCAGGGTGGCCCGGATGTCCTCGCCCCGGGCGCCATAGATCACCGCGGCGACGCGTAGCCGGGTCGTCCACTCCCCGTGCTGGCCGATGCGGATCCGGAACGTCATGCCGGTCTCGTCGATGGCGCCTTCGTCGTTGGTGCTCACCACCGTCTCCCGGTGGAAGCCCTCCCGTCGGTAGGTGAACCGCAGTTCCCGCTCCCCGACGGCGGCGACGGACCGGCCCTGCTTGCTCCGGACGTGTTTGACCTCGAACAGGTCGGCGAAGTCGGCCGCCATGTCGAGGCGGACGGTGAACTCGACCTCCCGCCCGGTGTGGTTCAGCACGGTCAGTTCCTCGGTGAAGCCGCCGCCGATGGATCGGCTCCGGATCACCGAGGCCTTGGCGTCGAGGTAGTGCGTCGGCTCGCCCGGCACCAGGAAGAACCGGTTGCGGTACGAGTTGGCATCGTCGATGGAGAGCACGTGGAGCCGTTCCCCGTCCAGGGTGAGCAGCCAGGCCGAGAGGAACCGGGTGTCGAACGAGAACAGCCCGGCAGGGAAGTCGTCCGACGGCTCGATGTCCCCCTGCCGATCGCTGACCAGGAAGGTGTTGCCGTCGAGGATGCTGACCGGTTCCCTCACCCCGGCCGCCCGGCCTGCTCCCGGGCCACGTCCCGGGGGTCCCGGGTGCCGGGCCGGTCGGGGAAGAACCTGCGGAAGGAGAGGAAGAGCACGACGCTGCCCGTGAACCTGCCCTCGTTGCGCAGCATCGCGGAGACTCCCTGCGCCGCCCCGACGGTGAGCCGGTCGAAGAGGTCGACGCTGCTGTACCAGGTCGCGTCGGCCGGGCCGGCGTCCCGGGTGGCCCGGGCCCAGCCCGGTTTCATCTCGACCCACCAGTTGTCGGTGCGGTCGCCGGCGGAGAGTTCGAACTGGATGATGCCGCTGAGCGGGCCGCGCAGAACCGCCGGGGCGCGCGCCGGCAGTGATTCGAAGAACCTCTCCGTCGCCTCGGTCACAGGGGAAATCGTAGGCAGTGATCGGACGAACCGGGCTGATATCGGCAGTCCGCGCAGAACGGGCGAAGTGTTCGGCGGTGGGCGGTGGGGGCGGTCAGTAGACCAGCGCCTGCGCTCCCTCGGCCATCGCTTCCTCGACGAAGACCGCCGCCCCGGCGATCCGCACCCCCGGCAGTACGTCGTCCGGGCCGATGTCCCGGCGGGCCGCGCACTGGGTGCACGCCGTGACCCTGCCGGTGGTCAGGATCACGTGCAGCAATTCGGCCAGCGGGGCGGAGTGCGGCAGCTCGAACTCCTGTGCCCGGCCGGGCAGCGCGAACCAGGTGGACTCGCCGGTCAGCCAGAGCGAGACGTCCACCCCGGCTGCGGTGGCGGTGGCGGCGACGGTGAAAGCCTGTGCGCACCGCTCGGGCGCGTCGACGCCGGCGGTGACCTTGACGACGAGAGTGCGGGCCATGGCGCCAGCATAGGATGGCCCGGATGGTTACCGAGATCGGGTTCGTCAGCCTGCTCGTAGCGGGCCTGGGCGCGCTCGCCGGTGGCCTGGTCTACCTTGCCGTACGCATGTCGAGAGGACGCTGGTGAGCGCGAGGAGTGAGCCGGTTTTGCGAGCCCCGCAGTCGCGAACGAAGGTGGCCTGGTGAGCGCGAGGAGTGAGCCGGTTTTGCGAGCCCCGCAGTCGCGAACGAGGGTGGCCTGGTGAGCGCCGAGAATCCCCTTCAGCCGCCGTGGCTGAATGCGCCCCCGGTCGACCCGTACCCGTACGAGGAGAGTCACGACCTGCGGGTGGGCCCGAAGCTGCACCCCGCGCTGGACGGCCTGCTGCCCTACGTCGGGGTGTGGCGGGGGCGGGGCCGGGGCGGCTTTCCGACCATCGAGGACTTCGACTTCGCCCAGGAGATCCGGATCAGCCACGACGGCCGGCCGTTCCTGTTCTACGAGTCGCGGGCGTGGATCCTCGACGAGGAGAGCCGGCCGGTGCGACCCGGCGGCCGTGAGGTGGGCTGGTGGCGGCCGGTGCTGGACGACGGCCGGGCCACCGACGAACTGGAGGCCCTGATGTCGGTGCCGACGGGCGTGATGGAGCTGCACGTCGGCAAGCGCAAGGGCACCCAGTTGGAGTTTGTCACCGACGCCGTGGTCCGCACCTCCACGGCCAAGGAGGTCACCGCCGGGAGCCGCCTCTTCGGCATCGTCGAGGGTGCCCTGCTGTACGCGCAGGACATGGCCGCGGTCGGCCAGCCCCTGACCCCGCACCTCTCCGCCCGCCTCATCCGCGTGGCCGGCTGACCCCGCCTATGATCGGACGGTGTCCGAATCCTCCCTCGCGGAAGTGCTCCGCGCCCGTGGGCTACGGCTCACGGCGCAACGGCAGTTGATCCTCCAGGCGGTGCTGGACCTTGGCCACGCCACACCGGAGCAGGTGCATGGCGCGGTTCGTGAGGTGGCCGCCGGCGTCAACATCACTACCATCTACCGGACGCTGGAGTTGTTGGAACGCCTCGGCCTGGTGACCCACACCCACCTGTCGCACGGCTCACCCACCTACCACACGGCCGGCGAGCACCAGCACGTCCACCTGGTCTGCCGTGGGTGCGGCGCGATCGACGAGATCGACCCGGAGCTGTTCCGGCCGCTCGCCGACCGGTTGGCCGGCGAGCGGGGTTTCCGGGTGGACATCGGGCACGTGGCGCTCTTCGGCGTCTGCGGCCGTTGCGAGGACGGGAAGCTGAAATGATCGACATTGCGGGCGCGATCGCCGCCGAGGCCATTGACGAGCAGACGCGGGACCAGCCGGAGCCGGCGCACCGTGCGGCCGGGGTGCGGGGAGTCGCCGCCCACTACGGCGACCCGATGCGGGAGCAGCGCACCCTCGACACCGCGGTCGGACTGGTCGACCGGTCGCACCGGGGGATCGTCGCGGTGCCCGGCGAGGAGCGGATCGGCTGGCTGCATACCGTGACCACCCAGCACCTGGCCACGCTGACCGCCGGTGAGGGCACCGAGTTGCTGGTGCTCTCCCCGCACGGGCACGTCGAGCAGCACGCCATGGTCGCCGAGGACGGCTCGACCACCTGGCTGGACACCGAGCCGGGTGCCACCGGCGGCCTCCTGACGTACCTGGAGAAGATGCGGTTCTTCAGCAAGGTCGAGCCGCGTGACGCCACCGCCGAGCACGCCCTGCTCTCCCTGGTCGGCCCGGAGGCGACCGGCGCGCTCGGCACGCTGGGCGTGATCGGGTTGGCCGAGCCCGACGCGGTCGCGGTGCCGGGCCCGAAGTTCCGCTCCGGCGAACTGCCGGCGCGGCCCACCGTCCGGTACGCCGTCGCGCCGCTGCCGATCGGCGGCTGGGCCCGTCGGGGCCCGCTCGGCGTGGACCTGCTGGTGCCCCGGGCGGCGATGGACCAGGTGGTCGCCGAGCTGCGTGGGGCCGGGGTGCCGGTGGCCGGGCTGTGGGCGTACGAGGCGATCCGGGTGGCCGCCCGGCGTCCCCGGGCCGGGGTGGACACCGACCACCGGACCATCCCGGCCGAGGTGGACCTGATCGCCCCGGCGGTGCACCTGGACAAGGGCTGCTACCGGGGCCAGGAGACGGTGGCCCGGGTGCACAACATGGGGAGGCCGCCGCGTCGCCTCGTACTGCTGCACCTGGACGGGGTGACCACCGACCAGCCGCCGGCCGCCGGCACGCCGGTGACCCTGGACGGCCGGGCGGTTGGTTTCGTCGGCACCGCCGTGCACCACCACGAGCTGGGTCAGGTCGCCCTCGCGGTGGTCAAGCGCAACGTGCCCGACGACGCCCGCCTCCTGGTCGGTGAGTCCGCCGCCGCTATCGACCCGGCCTGAACCGGCGTTCAGTCCAGCGGTCGCCCTGCCCGGGTGGGGCGTCTAGGATCGCCGGCATGACCACAGGAACGTTGATCACGGTTGCCCCCACCGGCGCGGAGTCGGCGAAGACGGAGGTCCCGGCGCTGCCGGTGACCCTCGACGAGCTGCTGCTGACCGCCAAGGAGTGCGAGGCGCTCGGCGCCGCCGTGATCCACGTCCACATCCGCGACGCCGGGGCGAGGCCGACGCTGGACCAGGGGCGGCTGCGGGAGACCGTAGCGGCGCTGCGGGAGGGCACCGACCTGATCGTGCAGCTCTCCTCCGGCGGGGCGGTGACCGACCCCGAGGCCGACCGGCTGGCCGTGCTGGACGCCGCCCCGGACATGGCCTCCTGCACCATGGGGACGCTCAACTTCGGCGACGACGTCTTCCTCAACCGCTGGGAGTTCATCGTCGACCTGCACACCCGGATGCAGGAGCGCGGGATCGTGCCCGAGTACGAGATCTTCGACCTCGGCCACCTCACGGCCCTTGCGCGGCTGCTCGGCAAATACGGCCTGCCGCACGGCGGGCACGTGCACGTCGACTTCGTGATGGGGGTCCCGGGGGGCATGCCGGGCACCCCGCACGCGCTGGTCGCCGCCCACCAGGCGCTGCGCGACCTGCCGGAGGGCACCACGTTCTCGGCCACCGGAATCGGCCGCAGCACCATCCCGGTAATGCTGGCCTCGCTGTCGGCCGGCGGGCATCTGCGGGTCGGCATGGAGGACACCGTCACGTGGGCCAAGGGCCGGCCGGTCGAGTCGAACATGCAGCTGGTGGCGCGGGCGGTGAGCTTCGCCCAGCTCGCCCAGCGGCCCCCGCTCACCACGGCCGAGGCCCGCGATCTGCTCGGAATCGGCTCCCGCTCGCCGGTACCGTCCACTTCGTGAGCAAGACGTACGAGGGCGGCGTGCCGCTCGCCGAGGTGGTCCGCTCGGGCTTCGTGGAGGGGCTGCACCGCGGCTCGGTGGTGGTGCTCGACGCGGCCGGCGTGCAGGTGGACGCCGCCGGTGACGTTACCTCCCCGGTCTTCCCCCGCTCGGCCAGCAAGCCGTTGCAGGCCGTCGGCATGCTCCGCGCCGGGCTGTCGCTGGCCGACCCCGCCGACGTGGCCCTGGTGTCGGCCAGTCACGCGGGGGAGGAGTTCCACCTGGCCCGGGTGGGGGCGCTGCTGGCCGCCGCCGGGCTGGACGAGTCCGCCCTCGGGTGCCCGCCCGACCTGCCGATGGACGAGCTGGCCCGAGCGGCCGTGCTGCGCGCCGGCGGCGGGCCCACCCGGGCCCGGATGAACTGCTCCGGCAAGCACACCGGCATGGTGCTCACCTGCCTGGCCGCCGGTTGGTCCCGGGACGGGTACTGGCGACCGGACCACCCGTTGCAGCAGCGGCTGCGGGAGGCCGTCGAGGAGTTCACCGGCGAGCCCGTGGCGGCCGTCGGGGTGGACGGCTGCGGCGCCCCCGTGCTCGCCGTCTCGCTGACCGGGCTGGCCCGGGCGTACCTGCGGCTGGTCTCCGGCGAGCCCGGCTCGCCGGGGCGCACGGTCGCGGACGCCATGCGGGCGTACCCGGAGATCGTGGGCGGCACCTGGGCCGAGGACAGCCGGCTGATGCGCGGCCTTCCCGGCGCGCTCGCCAAGATCGGCGCGGAGGGAGTGATCGCCGCCGCGTTGCCGGGGGTGGGCGCGGTCGCCGTGAAGATCGACGACGGGGCCACCCGGGCCCGGATGCCCGTCCTGGTCTCCGCGCTGCGCCGGCTGGGCGCCCGGGGGCCGGTCCTCGACGAGTACGCCGCGCCGCCGCTGCTCGGCGGCGGGGTCCCGGTCGGGGCGGTCCGCCCCCTCTGGTGACCGTGACCGTGACGGTCACCGGAGGAAGTCGAGCAGGGCGGAGTTGACGGCGTCGGGGCGTTCCAGGGGAAGCAGGTGGCCGGCGTCCGGGACGTCGGGCAGCCGCACCGCGCCGGGGACCTCGGCGGCGATCCGGTCGGCGAGCCGGCCGATGTCGGGCACGTCGGCCGCCCCGGCGGTCACCAGCACCGGTATGCGCAGCTCGCCGAGCCGCTCGATCGCGGGCGGGTCGAGTTCGGCCACGTCCACGGCGCTCAGCGCCCGTTCGGCGGCGAGGGCCCGCCGGTCCATCTCATCGGCGAACCGGATCAGCTCCGGGTCGACGTCCTCCGGGCGGCGGCCCGGGCCGACCACCCAGAACCGCACCTCGCCGGCCGCACTGGCCGCGAAGTCCTGCGGATCGGTGTCGCCGACCAGGTCGTCCCAGAGGTCGTTGGCCTCCTCGGACCACTCGTTGCCGCCGACCGCCGTGCCGAACAGGGCCAGCGCGCTGACCCGATCCGGGTGTGTCAGGGCGGTGTCGATCGCCACCGCCCCGCCGAACGAACAGCCGACCAGCGCGCCTCGGGGCACCGCCAGCGCGTCCAGCAGTCCGATCACGTCGTCGTGGTGGGCGAAGGGGGCTGCGGGTAGCTCGGAGTCGCCGTAGCCGCGCAGGTCCACGGCGATCACCCGGTGCTGGGCGGCCAGGGCGGGGATCTGCTCCCGCCACATCCGCCGGTCGGCGATGCCGGCGTGCAGCAGCACGACCGGGGTCCCGCTGCCGGTGTCGTCGTATGCGAGGTTCGCGCCGTTGATCTCGATCTTGGTCACGACCGGGAAAGGTACAGACCGGACAGTCCCTGCGCAACCCGGCTTCTGAGACCTTGCTAACTCGGGCTAGCGTTTTGCTTGCAGCAGCTAGCAGTGGTGGTTAGCGTGGGGGCATGGCCAGCTCAGAGCTTCCCGATGTCGGCGGGTTCATCCGCGATCTGCGCCGCAACGCGAAGATCTCGTTGCGACAGCTCGCCGAGCAGGCGGGTGTCAGCAACCCGTACCTCAGCCAGATCGAGCGCGGCCTGCGCAAGCCCAGCGCGGAGGTGCTCCAGCAGCTCGCCAGCGCGTTGCGGGTCTCCACCCCGGCGATGTACCTGCGCGCCGGCCTGCTCGACGACAAGGAGGGGCAGGGCGTGCTCGCCGCCATCGCGATCGACCCCGATCTGACGATGGCGCAGAAGCAGTCCCTCACCCAGATCTACGAGACGTTCCGTCGGGAGAACGCCCGGCTGGCCGAGCCCACCGCCGGCTCGGCCCCGGCCACCGCCCCCGGTGGGGCCGGTGCCCCGGCCGCGTCCACGCCGGCCACCGCGCCGGCGGCCCCCGCCACGGTGGCCCCGGCCGCGACCGGGCCGACCACGCCGGAGGGCACCCCGACCGAGGCGGTCCTGGAGTCGGTCGCCGTCACCGAGGCCGGTCGGGCACCCGCCCCGCCCAGCAGCACCCCCGAGAGGAAGGCCGCCTCGACGGCGGCCCCGAAGACCGCCGACGCGGTCGATGACGAAAAGACCGCCGACGCGGTCGAGGAGGAGAAGTCATGACCCAGCCGAAGACCAACCGCATCCCGGCCCCGATCTACGCCGCCGCCGGCGTCGGCGACCTGGCGCTGGAGCAGCTGCGCAAGCTGCCCACGGTGGTCAGCGACCTGGGGGGCAGGGTCGTCGCCGACCTCGGCGGCAAGGCCGTCGTGACCGGCTTCGAACTGCGCCAGAAGGCCACCGAGACGCTGCGCACGGCCAACCAGAGCGCCGCCGAGCTGCGCGGCAAGGGCGTCCAGGCCGAGCTGAACCGGCTGCGCGAGGCGACCGACGGCCGGCTGCGCGAGGCCACCGACCTCAACCGGCTGCGCGAGGCCACCGACCTCGACCGGCTGCGCGAGCTGGCCACCCGGAACGCGGCCGTCGTCGTCGCCGGTGCGCAGGCCGCCCAGGAGCGGGCCCTTGTCGCATACGCCGAGCTGGTCGCCCGCGGCGAGCGGGTGGTCGGCGCCGGGGTGCTGGAGGCCGCCGACACGGTAAACGCCGACATCGAGGCGACCAAGGCCGAGCTGACGGCCACCCCGGCGGGCACCCCGACCGTGGCGACCGAGGCCGAGCTGACCACCACCCCGGCCGAGTCGCCGGCCAGGGCGAGGACCGGGAACGAGGTCCCCACCCCGGCCGACGTGGCCGAGATCGTCGAGGCCAAGCCGGCCGCCGCCAAGACCCCGCGTACCCGGGCCACCAAGGCGACCGCGACGAAGGCGGCGAAGGCTACCGCCGAGAGCCCGTCGGCCAAGCTGCCGAAGGCCACCGGGCGCACCCGGCCGACCGCCGAGTAGTCCGCCCCGCCGATGCCGCACGGCACGACCCCGGATCCGCCCTGCGGACGGATCCGGGGTCGTCGGCATAAGCTTGGCGGCATGGCCAACGCCGCGCCGATCTTCGCCTTTGAGATTCAGTACTGGATCACCATGCTGCTGCTGGTGTTCGCCCTCGTCATCGAGGGGGTGGCACTGGTGCACGCGATCACCCAGCGTGGCGACGGATTCGCCGCGATCGGCACGCTGCCCAAGGGTGGCTGGATCGCCATCCTCGCGGCCTGCCTGGTGCTCACCGTGCTGACCAGCGCGACCTACATCTTCGGGCTGATCGGCATCGCCGCCGCCCTCATCTACCTGCTCGACGTCCGGGTGGGGCTGCGCGACCTTCGCGACGGTCGGGGGTCGTCCTGGTGAGAGGGTTCCGGTGGCCACCGCCGCCGGACGGCGGGCCGCGGACCTGGGGCCCGGGTCCCGGCGCCCCGCGCACCGGCCGGCCGGCCCTGCCCGAGCCGGCGACCGAGCTGGTCATCACCCCGCACGGGGTGCGGCTCGAACAGTTGGTCACCGGCGTCGGCGACCCGGTCACCGTTTTCGCGCACGGGCTGGGCAACGGCATCGCCAGCACCCGCCCGTTCGGCAGCGGAATCACCGGCCGCAAGATCTTCTTCCAGTTCCGGGGGCATGGCCGTTCCGACGCGCCCCCCGGCCCGTGGAGCTACCTCGACCTCGCCCGTGACCTGCGGGCCGTCGCCGACCTCAGCGGCGCCACCCGGGCCTTCGGCGCCAGCCTCGGCGCGGGCGCGCTCTGCCGCCTGCTCACCGAGAGCCCCGAGCGCTTCGAGCGGCTGGTCTTCTTCCTTCCGGCGGCGCTCGACCGGCCCCGGGGCCAGGTGGCCCGGGACCGCCTCACCGACCTGATCGACGCGGTGGAGAGCGGCGATGCCTCGGCCGTCGCGGACGTGGTCTCGATCGAGCTGCCGCCCGCCGTGCGCAACACCCCTCCCGGCTGGGCATACCTACGACAACGGCTGGACCAGCTCCTCCGCGACGGCCTCGCGGCGGAGCTGGCCTCCCTGTCGGAGCAGGCCCCGCTGGGCGACCGGGCCGAGTTGGCCGCGGTGACCGCCCCCGCCCTGGTGATCGCCTGCGCGGGCGACGACCTCCACCCGGTCGAGGTCGCCGAGCAACTCGCCGCCGCCCTGCCCCGGGCCACCCTGCATGTGTACGACCGCCCGGGCGTGCTCTGGTCGGAGCGCGCCGACCTGCGGGAGCGCCTCTCCGGGTTCCTCAACGGTTGACGGTGCCGGTGTCACGGGCGTCACACCGGTGGCAGGTGGGCGGCCCGCACGTCGAGTAGCCAGCGCTCGACCGTCGCGGAGTCCGGCCGGTCCGGCAGCGGGCTGCGCGCCGTGTCGAAGTCCCGTTCCGCCTCCGCCAACAGGGCCCGCGCCTCGTCCAGTTCGCCGCCGGCCACCCGCTCGCCGAACGCCCGGAACCGCTCCGGGGCGGCCAGCCGGATCTCCAGGACGCCGGTGGCGTACAGCAGCCGGCCCTGGTGCACCAGCCGGGCCAGGTGTCGGGCATGCTTCGCCGTCCGTCGCCGGGTGTCGGCCGAGAACGTGCCGTCGTCCCGCGAGGCCAGCCTGCGGAACTGCTGCACGGCGTACCCGAGGTAGGCGTCGCGGACCCGGGGTGCGCTCAGGAACGCCGAGCGGATGGCGATCAGCCGGTCGCCGAGCTCCGTGCGGGTCTCGTAGCAGTCGTCGGGCAGCCACATTAGCTCGGTGGCGGTCGGGTTGCCGCCCAGCGCCAGCCGGGCGTACTTCCCGGCCTCGTGCAGGGTGACGTCCGGGTCGGTGGTGACCACCGACTCGCGGGGCGGGCGCAGGCCGTGGAAGGCGACCGTCGGTGCGGCGAAGACCCCGATCCGGTCGACGTCGGAGCCGGGTCGGGCCAGCCCGTACGCGACCGAGCCGACGATGCCGGAGAGCAGCAGGTGCATGCCGCCGAGCATGACGCAGCGGACCCGTCCGCGAAACCGGACTTCGGCTGTCAGGTATTGCTGTCAGGGTCGACCGCATGACAACAAAACCCCTGACCGGAAAGATCGCGCTCGTCGCCGGGGCGACCCGGGGCGCCGGCCGGCAGATCGCGGTCCAGCTCGGCGCGGCCGGGGCCACGGTGTACGCGACCGGGCGCAGCAGCCGCGCCGCCGGCCGCTCGGAGCTGGACCGGCCGGAGACCATCGAGGAGACCGCCGAGCTGGTCACGGCGGCCGGTGGCACCGGCATCGCGGTCCGGGTGGACCACCTCGTTCCCGACCAGGTCCGCGACCTGGTGGCCCAAATCGACGCCGAGCAGGGCCGGCTCGACGTGCTGGTCAACGACGTCTGGGGGGCCGACCCCCTGATCACCTGGGAGAAGCCGGTCTGGGAACAGCCCCTCGACGCCGGCTTCCGCACCCTGCGGCTGGCGGTCGACACCCACATCATCACCAGTCACTTCGCCCTGCCACTGCTGATCCGCCGCCCCGGCGGCCTGGTGATCGAGATCGGCGACGGGACCAGGGAGTACAACGACGCCCGCTACCGGCTGTCGGTCTTCTACGACCTCGCCAAGACCTGTGTCAACCGGCTCGCCTTCACCCAGGCGCACGAGCTGGAGCCGCATGGCGGCACGGCGGTCGCGCTCACCCCCGGCTGGATCCGCTCCGAGTTCATGCTGGAGCACTTCGGGGTCACCGAGGCCAGCTGGCGCGACGGCGCGGCCACCGACCCGCACTTCCTGATCTCGGAGACCCCGGCGTACGTGGGGCGGGCGGTGGCCGCGCTCGCCGCCGACCCCGACCGGGCCCGCTGGAACGGCAGGTCCGTCTCCAGCGGCGAGCTGGCCCGGGTGTACGGCTTCACCGACCTCGACGGCAGCCGGCCGGACGCCTTCAGCTACCTCACCGACGTGGTGCACGGCGGCAAGCAGGCCGACGTGGCCGACTACCGCTGACCGTCCCGGCCCTGTCGCCGGCAGTCCCGGCCCCGCCGCCGCTTCCGGCCCTGTCGCCGGCCGCCCGGTCAGTGCGCCCCGTCGCCCGGCCCGCCGTACAGCGCGGCGAGCCGGGCGACGGTCTCGGCCACCCGCGCCCGCAGCTCCGGCGGGTCGAGCACCTCGACCTCCGGGCCGAGGCGCAGCAGCAGCTCGTACGCCACGTCGACGGACTCGACGGGCACCCGGGTGACCATCCAGCCCTGCCCGTCGGGTGGGCCGGCGGCGCGGGTCGCCTCGGCGTACCCGAAGGGGGCCTCCGCAGCCCGGTGGAGGGCGCGCAGGCCGGCGGGGCTCAGCCGCACGCCGACCTCGGTGCGCTGCATGCTCCGCAGGAACGCCTCGGCCTGCTCCCGCCAGTACCCGCCGAGGTCGAAGCCCTCGTCCCGGGTGTACGTCTCCTCGCCGGCCACCACCTCGACCACCCGGTCGACCCGGTAGGTACGGGTGCCGTCGCCGACCCGGCCGACCAGGTACCAGACGCCGCTCTTGAGCACCAGCCCGTACGGCTCCACCCGCCGGACGACCTCCCGCTCGCCGCGCCGGTAGCGCAGCTCCACCACCCGGTCCCGCCACACCGCGCGGGCCAGTTCGGCCAGCCACGGCGGCGCAGTGGCCTCCCGGAACCACCCCGGTACGTCCAGGTGGAACCGCTGCCCGACCCGGGCCGGCGCGTCCCGCAGCATGGGCGGCAGCGCGGCCAGCACCTTCAGCTCGGCGGAGGCAACCGCGTCGGCCAGCCCCATGTCCCCGGCCGGGCCGGGCAGCCCGGTCAGGAAGAGCGCTTCCGCCTCGTCGCGGGTGAGCCCGGTCAGCCGGGTCCGGTAGCCGCCGAGCAGCCGGTACCCGCCGGCCCGCCCCCGGTCGGCGTAGACCGGCACCCCGGCGGCGGAGAGCGCCAGCACGTCCCGGTACACGGTCCGCTCGGAGACCTCCAGCTCCCGGGCCAGCTCGGCGGCCGTCATGGTCTCCCGGGACTGGAGCAGCAGCACCACCGAGATCAACCGCGAGACCCGCACCCGCCCATTGTGCAGGGGAGGGCCCCTTCTTCAACGCCTGCGGTATTGAAGGGAACCCCTCTCACCCCGCGGCGAGGCGTGCCGGTGCGCGAGCCGGATGGGCCGGTCGCCGTTAGGCTCAGCGGTCGTGAACGTACCCAGCAATCTCACCGCGCCGGTGACCGGCGCCGTCGGTCGCTTCTTCTCCGGGGCCGGCCTGCTCCTGCGCGGTCTCGGCCTGTACGTCCGCAGCCCCGGCCTGATGCTGCTCGGCGTCGTGCCCGCGCTGCTCTCCGGGGCGATCTTCGTGGCGGCGTTCGCCACCCTGGTGTACTTCGTGGACGACCTCTCCGCACTGGTCACCCCGTTCGCCGACGACTGGTCGACCACCGCCCGCAGCCTGGTCCGGGTGATCGCCGGGTTGGCCTTCCTCGGGCTCGGCGGGCTGCTCGGGGTGCTCACCTTCACCGCGGTCACCCTGGTCATCGGCGACCCGTTCTACGAGAAGATCTCCGAGAAGGTGGAGGAGCGGTACGGCGGTACCCCGGGCGCGGTGGAGGTGCCGTTCTGGTCGTCGCTGCGCCGCAGCCTCGTCGACTCGCTGCGACTGGTCGCGATCTCCGTGCTGATCGGCATCCCGCTCTTCGTGGCCGGGTTCATCCCGGTGGTCGGCCAGACCGTCGTGCCGGTGATCGGGGCGGCGGTGGGCGGCTGGTTCCTCGTCCTGGAGCTGGTCGGCGCGCCCTTCTACCGGCGCGGCATGCGGTTGCCGCACCGGCGTGCGCTGCTGAAGGCCGACCGGCCCACCGCGCTCGGCTTCGGGGTGGCCGTCTTCGTCTGCTTCCTGATCCCGCTCGGCGCGGTGCTGATCATGCCGGCGGCGGTGGCCGGCGCCGCCCTGCTGACCCGCCGGGCCCTCGGCCAGCCCATCGACGAGCCCCGCCGGTCCCGGGGCGGGCCCGTGGACGAGCCCCGCCGGGTCCCGGGTGGGCCCCACGAGGAGCGCTGACGTGGAGATCAACCTGGTCGAGGGGGACATCACCGCTCAGCGGGTCGACGCGATCGTGAACGCGGCCAACTCCTCGCTGCTCGGCGGCGGGGGAGTGGACGGCGCGATCCACCAGCGGGGCGGCCCGGCGATCCTGGCCGAGTGCCGGGCGCTGCGGGCGTCCCGGTACGGCCGGGGCCTGCCGACCGGCCAGGCGGTCGCCACCACCGCCGGTGAACTGCCGGCCCGCTGGGTGGTACACACGGTCGGCCCGGTCTTCTCGGCCGCCGAGGACCGGTCGGCGCTGCTGCGGGACTGCTACGCCAACAGTCTGGCCGTCGCCGACGGGCTGGGCGCGGCCACGGTGGCGTTCCCACTGATCTCGGCCGGCGTCTACGGCTGGCCGGTGGAGGACGCCGTACGCCAGGCCCTCGCGGTGCTCCGGGCCGCGTCCCTGGCCCACGTCACCGAGTCCCGCCTGGTCCTCTTCGGAGCCGACACGTACGCGGTGGCGCACCGGCTCGCCGCCGCCCGCTGAGCGGTCGCCCGGGCGGGCGACGGGGGACCGCTCAGCGGACGGGGGGAGGCCGGAAATCGACGTATCGCCGGACGTCGGCGGCGCGGGCGACTATCTTGACAATCGGCAAATGGTGCAAAACCGGCAGGAGTGCGTGGCGTGGAAGCTGCCCGGGTCAGGTTCGCGGTCTCGGTGACCACGGCCTGCATGATGGTGCTCGGGGCTGCCGGTCTCGCTCGGGGCGGGGCGGGGTCCGCGTCGTGGCCGGCCGCGCGCTCGGGCGGCGAACGGCCAGTGTCGCTCCCGCCCGGCCCCCGTACCACGGTCGAGCTGGACCCCGCCGACGCGCCCACGACCGCGACCGACCGTGAGCCGGCCTGCTCACCCGCGCTGGGCGGTGGCCCCCACCCCGACGAGGACGTCTGGCTCTTCGGCCTGCCGCCGGGCGGGGTCCCGGCCCGGTTCGTCGCGGTGACGCCCGAGTTCGCCACCCCGGACCAGGGGCGGCTCGCCCCCGCCGTGCCGGCCGAGGGCGGCACGATCGCCGACGACCGGGGTGCCGACGTGGCCTGGCTCCGCCTGCCGGCCGGCTGGACGCTGGTGGGCGGGACGGCAGTGGTGGCCGGGGCCGCCGACCGCTACACGCTCGTCGGGGTCTGCGCGGCGCGTGGACCGTCAGCGCAGCTCGCGTAGGCAGGACCACTGGCTGGCCACCGGCCGGTACCCCAGCCCCTCGTTGATCGTCAGCATCGGCGCGTTCGCCGCGTCGTTCGACGTGTACGCCACGCGTACCCCGGTGGCGGCGGCCCGGTGCAGGGCGGCCGTCTTCGCCAGCCGGGCCAGCCCCCGGCCCCGGTGCTCCGGCACCGTGGCGGTGTAGTCCGACCACATCCGGTCGCCATCCCGCTTGACCAGGCTGAACGCGAGCACCTTCCCGTCGGACTCGACCGCGGTGCTCGCCTCCCGGTCCAGCCCGAGGTTGTTCCAGATCTCGTACCGGAAGCTCTCGTAGCTAATGGCGTCCCTCGACACGTCGCCCGGCTCGTCGACGGCCGTCGCCCGGTTGGCCAGGTAGACCTGGTGCGGGTCGACGTCGGTCAGCGGGGATAGGCGTACATGCGGGGGAGCGGCCGGCGGCGGGGGAACCGGGCGCAGCTCCAGCGCCGAGTAGCGCATCTCCCGGCCCGTCGTGAAGCCGTGCCGACGGGCGAAATCCAGCCCTTCGGCCGCCGCCCAGCCCTGCACCCGGCGGACGCCGAGCGGGAGCAGATGCGCCAGCGCCGCGGCCAGCAGTCCCGAGCCGAGCCCGCGCCCCCGCTGGTCGCCGCGGACGTGCAGCAGTGACACCGAGCCGACCCCCCGCTCGGACGTGGTGCCCACGCGGTACGCCGACACCCAGCCGACCACGGTGCCGTCCACCTCGGCCACGAACGCCGTCCAGGGCTCGCTGGGCGGCGGCTCGGCGATCATCTGCCGGGTCGAGGCCACACCCCGCACGAGGTACGGGTACACGAGCGCCCGCAGGGCCACCACGGCGGCGGCGTCCTCCGGCCGGGCGAGGCGGATCGTCACCGGTCCCGCCCCGGCACGGCGGCGACCGCCTCCACCTCGACGAGCTGGTCGCAATAGCCGAGCACGGCCACCCCGAGCAGGGTGCTCGGCGGGTCGTGGTCGCCGAACGCGTCCCGGACCACCTCCCACACGGTCACCAGGTCGGCCTGCCGGGTCGACGCGACGTACACGGTGGTCTTGACGACGTCGTCGAGGCGGGCACCGGCGGCGGCGAGGGCGAGGGCCAGGTTGGCCATCACCTGCCGGGCCTGCGCCGCCGGGTCGCCCGGTGCGACCGTGCGGCCCTCGGCGTCCAGCGGGCAGGCGCCGGCGGTGAGGACCAGCCGGGCCGTCGGGTCGACGGTCGCCGCGTAGGCGTACTCGGCGGTGTCGGAGAGCTCGGGTACGCGCACCAGCGCCACGGAATCGCTCATCCGCGCGACGCTAGCGCCCGGCACTCCGGGTTGCCACGCAATTACCGCCGCCCGCGCCCCCGACGTCGGGCGTGCGAAGGGGACCCTTCTTGACCGCAGGCGTTAACAAGGTGCCCTTCCCTACCCTGAGGCGCGGATGACCAGCTCCGTGGGGAGAACGAGGGCCACCTCGACCTCCTCGCCGGCCGCCATCCGCAGCAACTGGCGGGCCGCCTCCCGGCCCAGTTCCAGCAGCGGCTGCCGCACCGTGGTCAGCGGCGGCTCGGTGTACGCGGCGGTCTCGATGTCGTCGAAGCCGATCATCGCGACGTCGTCGGGCACCCGCCGACCCGCCTCGCGCAGCGTCCGCATGGCGGCGTGCGCCATCAGGTCCGACGCGGCGAAGACGGCGTCCAGGTCGGGGTGGGCGTCGAGGAGCCGACGCATCGCCGCCGCCCCCGACTCGCGGGTGAAGTCCCCGAACGCGACCCGCTCCGGCAGCCCGGCCGCGGCGACCGTCTCCCGGTATCCGGTCAGCCGTTCCATCCCGGCGATCATGTCCTGCGGGCCGGCGATGGTGGCGATCCGCCGCCGCCCCGAGTCGAGCAGGTGCCGCACCGCCCGACTCACCCCGCCGACGTGGTCGACGTCGACGTACGGCACCCCGACGTCGCCGAGCGGGCGGCCGCTGCACACCACCGGGATGCCCAGCCGGGCCAGCTTCCCCGGCAGCGGGTCCGCCCCGTGCAGCGAGGCGAAGATCGCCCCGTCGACGTGCCGCCCGGTGGTGTACCGCTCCACCCGGGCATGCCCGGCCGGCGAGCCGGCCAGCATCAGCACGAGCTGTTTGTCGGCCGCCTCCAACTCCTGGGCTACCCCCCGGATGATGCTCGGGAAGACCTGGTCGTCGGAGAAGACGCGGGTCGCCTCCTCCGGCAGGACTAGGGCGATCGAGTCGGTCCGCTGGGTGACCAGGCTGCGGGCGGCCAGGTTCGGCACGTACCCCAGCTCGGCCACCGCCCGGCGGACCGCATCCCGGATCGGCTCGGCGACGGTCGTGGAACCGTTCACCACCCGTGAGACGGTCGCCCGGGAGACGCCGGCCCGCCGGGCCACCGCCTCCAGGGTCGGCCGTTGAGCCGTCGTCATCGCCGTGTTCACCACCTCGTCACAGCCCGTTCCGGGAGATCACCTCCTGGTACCACCGGGCACTGGACTTCGGTGTGCGCCGCTGGGTCAGGTAGTCGACGTGGACGATCCCGAACCGCTTGAGGTACCCCTCGGCCCACTCGAAGTTGTCCAGGAATGACCATACGAGATAGCCGCGCAGATCCACTCCCCGGGCGACGGCCTCGTGTGCCGCCCGCAGGTGCCCGTCGAGGTAGGCGATCCGGTCGGCGTCGACGACCTGGCCGGGCCCCCCGTCCGGCCCCGCCTCGCCGGCCCGGTCCGGGAACGCCCCACCGTTCTCGGTGATCATCAGCGGCAGACCCGGGTAGTCGGCGGCGAGCCGCTCCAGCAGCCGGGTCAGCCCCGCCGGCTCGATCGTCCAGCCCATCTCGGTCAGCGACCCGGTCGACGGCAGGAACTCCACCGCCCCCTCGGTGCCCGGGTACGCCCCGCCGCCGGCGCCGTCCGGGCGGCCGGCCACGTACGTCGGGGAGTAGTAGTTGATCCCGAGCAGGTCGATCGGGGCGGCGATCAGCTTCTCGTCGCCGTCCCGGATGAAGGTCGGCTCCACCATCCGGGAGACGTGCTCCAGCACGTCGGCCGGGTAGCCGGCGCCGGTCAGCGGGTCCAGGAAGATTCGGTTCTGCAACCCGTCGACCAGCCGGACCGCCGCCGCATCCGCCGCGCTGGCCGGGTTCGCGGGCTGCACGTCCGCCGGGTTCAGGGTGATCCCGACGACCTCCGCGCCGGCCGCGCGCAGCGCCCGGGCCGCCAGGCCGTGGCCGAGCAGCAGGTGGTGTACGGCGGCGAAGGCCGCCCCCGCATCCCGCACGCCGGGGGCGTGCACGCCGTTACCGTACCCGAGGTAGGCCGAGCACCAGGGCTCGTTGAGCGTGGTCCAGGTGCGGATCCGGTCGCCGAGTCGGCCGTACACCGCCGTGGCGTACGCGGCGAAGTGCTCGGCGGTCTCCCGGTTGGTCCAGCCGCCCCGATCCTCCAGGGCCTGCGGCAGGTCCCAGTGGTAGAGCGTCACGATCGGGTCGATGCCCCGGTCGAGCAGCGCGTCGGTCAACCGGTCGTAGAAGTCCAGGCCGCGCGGCTCGACCGGGCCGGTGCCGTCGGGCTGGATCCGGGGCCAGGCGATCGAGAACCGGTACGCCTTCAGCCCCAGCTCCGCCATCAGGGCCACGTCGTCGGCGTACCGGTGGTAGTGGTCGCAGGCGACGTCGCCGGTGTGGCCGGCCTGGACCTTGCCCGGCGTACGGCTGAAGGTGTCCCAGATGGACGGGCCGCGACCGTCGTCGCGGGCCGAGCCCTCGATCTGGTAGGCCGCCGTGGCCGCACCCCAGACGAAGCCGTCGGGAAATCGGAGCTCGCTCACGCTTTTACCGCGCCTTCCATGATCCCGCCGATGATCTGGCGGCCGAACAGGACGAAGACCAGCAACAGGGGCAGGGTCGCGATGGCCGTGCCGGTGAAGACCTGCGACATGTCCTGGTAGTAGCCGTCCGACAGCGCCCGCAGGGACAGTTGCACCGTCGGGTTCTCCGGGTCGTTGAGGACAGCGTACGGCCAGAGAAAGTCGTTCCAGGTCGTCATGAAGGTCAACAGGCCGAGGACGGCGGCGGCCGGGCGCAGCGCCGGCAGCACCACGTTCCAGTAGATCCGCGCGGTGCTGCAGCCGTCGATCCGGGCCGCCTCGATCAGCTCGGTGCTGACGGCCTGGCCGGCGTACTGGCGCATCATGAACACTCCGAAACCGGTGACCAGCGCGGGGACGATCACCGCCGGCAGCCGGTCGTTCCAGTTCAGCTTCGTCATCAGCAGATACAGCGGAATGACTCCGAGCTGGGTGGGAACCATCATCGTCGCGATGATCGCCAGCAGCAGCGCGTTGCGGCCCCGGAACCGCAGCTTGGCGAAGGCGAACCCGGCCAGGGTGGAGAAGAAGACCACCGACACCGTGACCGTGATCGCCACGATCGCGGAGTTGATCAGGCCGGTGAGGAAGTACGCGTCGGTGTTCGCGAAGAGCCGGGCGATGTTCGCGCCCAGGTTGCCGCCGGGGGTGATCGGCGGCGGTATCTGGCCCATCGCGTCGCTGGACCGGCTCGCCACCACGAACATCCAGTAGATCGGGAAGATCGACAGGAGGGCGGAGGCGGCCAGGGCGGCGTAGGTGAGCCGGCTCGCGGACAGGAGTCGGTTCATCGGGGGCGCTCCTTCCGGGCCCGTCGGGTCTTCGCCGGCCCGTCGGTCCCGCCGAGCCGGCGCAGGAGGACCACGTTGATCGCCGCGACGATCGCGATGAGGGCGAAGAGCATCCAGGCGACTGCCGAGCCGTACCCGAAGTTGTAGTGCGGGGCGAAGGCGTTCTCGAACATGTACATGGTCATCGTCTGCGACTCGCGCAGTGGCCCGCCCCGGATCGGGTTGGTGCCGGAGTGGAACATCCGGGGCTCAGTGAAGAGCTGGAGGCCGCCGATGGTCGAAATGATCACCGCGAAGATGATCGTCGGCTTGAGCAGCGGCACCGTGATAGACCAGAACTGGCGGGTCCGTCCGGCCCCGTCGATCGACGCCGACTCGTAGAGGTCACGGGGGATGGCCTGCATGGCGGCCAGGAAGATCAGCGCGTTGTAGCCGGTCCACCGCCAGTCGACCATGGCGGAGATGGCCACCCAGGAGGCGACCCGGTTCGCCTTCCAGTCGATCGCGTCGAGGCCGACCACGTCGAGCAGCCAGTTGATCATGCCGAACTGCCGGCCGAACAGCACGCCGAAGACGATCGCCACGGCGGCCGTGGAGGTGACGTTCGGGACCAGCACCGCCATCCGCCAGGTGGTCCGGGCCCGGAGCTGCCGGTTGAGCAGGCTGGCCAGCCAGAGCGCGGCGAGCAGCTGCGGCACGGTGGAGATGACGAAGATGCCGAGGGTGTTGACCACCGAGTGCCAGAAGTCCGGGTCGGCCAGCAGCCCGGTGTAGTTCTCCGCCCCGACGAAGGGGTGCTCGGCGCCGAGCAGGTCCCAGTCGTGCAGCGAGACCCAGAACGTGTAGGCCAGCGGGTACGCCCCGAAGACGCCGAAGATCAGGAAGAACGGGGCGATGTAGAGGTAGGGGGAGTACTTCTCGTCGAGCCGGCTGAACCGGAACGCCCGTGACTGGCGGGCGGTGTGCCGTGCCGCCGGTCGCGCCGGCGGCCGGGCGTCGAGCTGGACGCTCATGCCCGGTCACTCCTTTCCGCGGCGCGGGCGGCGCTCCGCAGGACACCGGAGCCCCGCCCGCACACCTGGGTTGGGGCCTACTTGGCGGCGGCCTTCTTGGCGTTGTTCACCGCGTCGGTCCAGCCCTTCCCGGGGTCACGCTGGCCGAGCTCGACCGTGCGGACGGCGTTCTCCACCTCGGTGCGGACGGCCTGGTTTTTCGGTCCCATGTAGACCGGCTTGAGGCTCTTGGCGCCGGCCGCGAAGATCTTGCCAACCGGTGCGTCGGAGAAGTACGCGTTCTTGGAGTCGACCACTGCCGGGTCGTCCAGTGCCTGCGGGCTGGACGGCAGCGGGCCCTTGGCCTTGAACGCCCCGATCTGGCCCTTGGCGCTGGTCAGGAACTTGGCCAGCTCGATTGCCTCGGCCTGGTGCTTGCTCTGCTTCGGCACGGCGAGGAACGAGCCGCCCCAGTTGCCGCCGTTGCCGGGCACCTGGGCGATGTCCCACTTGCCCTTGGCGGCCGGGCCGGCGTGGCCCTCGATGACCCCGGTCATCCAGGCCGGGCAGGCGACGGTGGCGAACTTGGCCTGCTTGAACGCGGAGACCCACTCCTCCGACCAGGAGCCGTACTTGCCGGACAGGCCCGAGTCGATGATGTCCATGGTGATGTCCCAGGCCTGCTTTACGGCCGGGTTGCTGTCCACCACCAGGTTGTTGCTGGTGTCGTAGTAGTGGTAGCCCTGCGCGTTGCCGGCGGTCTGCAGCACGATGGTGTTGAAGATGTTCGTCGCCGCGTCGAGGAACGACGCCCCGGTGTTGGCGGCCTTGAACTTCTCGCCGGTGGCGACGTACTCCTGCCAGGTCGGCCAGAGCTTGGACACCGCGTCCCGCTCGGTCGGCAGGCCGGCCTTGGCGAAGAGGTCCGTGCGGTAGCACATCGCCATGCCGCCGACGTCGGTGCCGAGTCCGATGAGCTGCTTGCCGTCGGCGGTCATCCCCTGGTTCCACTTCCAGTCCAGGAAGTTGCCCTTGAGGTCGGCCGCGCCGTGGTCGAGCAGGTTGACGAAGTTCTGCGGGTTGGCCTTGTACTCGACCAGCAGGCCCTCTTCGATGGCGACGACGTCACCGGCGCCCTTGCCGGCGGCGAGCCACTGGGTGAGCTTCGGGGAGTACTCGTCGAGGTTGCCGCCGGTGCCCCGCTCGACGATCTTCACGTCGGGGTGGGCTGCCATGTACTCCTTGTAGAGCTCTTCGTAGCCCATCTGGCCGAAGACGTCGACGGTCAGCGTGACCGGCCCACCCTCGGCGGGCTCGTCCCCGCCGCAGCCGGCAGTGGTGAGCAGTGCGGTGGCCGCAACGAGGGCCACGGCCGCAAGGCGGCGGCGCGGAAAGACACCCATCTGTTCTCGGACCCCTCTCAGGTCGTGCGGGTGGTGGGTCGGGTAAACCTGCTGGTGGACGAGCCTTGACCACGGGGCGGGCAGGCTCGAAAAGGTGCGTGAGAGCGCTCTCACAAGAGAGTGGTCCCTGACACACCGGATGTCAAGAGAGCGCTCTCATGGTCTCGGCCCGCCCACACCAGAGGGGCCCTCCGCAGGCGGAGGGCCCCTCTGGTGTGGCGTTGCGGCCGGGCTGCGGCCGGGTGCGTCAGCCGGTGCGCAGACCGTTGAGCAGACCCCGGTCCCCGGTCACGCTGAGCGTGTCGAAGCTGATCCGACCCATCAGGGCGAGCAGCAGGTCGCTGGCCGTCCCGCTGACCTCGGCCCGGGCGTGGTGGTCGTCGTGGTCGAGGATCGTGGCGGTGTCCAGCAGCGCCACCCCCTCGCCACGCAGCCGCAGGTACCACTCCTGGCCGGCGTCCGGCGCGGAGAGGTGCACCACCCCGTGCCAGGAGCCGGTCGCCGTGCGCTTCCCGGCGGGCAGCCAGGTGTCCAGCACCTCGCTCACCCCGTCGGCCGCGAGCTTGGCCTCGATCGGCTCGCCGGCGGCGATGGCGAGCTGGGCGTCCCAGCGGTGCACCGCCGTCTCATGCGCCACCCGGCGCGGCCAGAAGCCCGCCTTCTTCGGCTGCGGCGCCCAGTTCCACGCCGGCGCCTCCGGGTCCAGCCCGTCGAAGGCGGTCATCAGCCGGTCGTACGCCTGCTGCCAGTACTCCAGCGGGGTCAGCCCGGCGGGCACGAGGCCCCGCTCCGGGCGCTCCGGCAGGGAGGCGGTGCCGGAGGTCACGATGATGTGCACCCAGCGGTAGACGTCGCCGAGGTGCACCGTCAGGTCGTTGATGGTCCAACCGGGGCAGGAGAGCACGGGTGTCTCGGGAGGAGCTTCCGCGACGGCGGCGGCGAACGCGGGCCCCTCCGCCCGGAGCGCGCCGATCCAGAAGTCCTTCGTGCCGTGCAGTCTGCTCATCAGGATCCTCCCGGGCGACCGCGCCACCAGTGGGTGCCGCGGCTTCCCCTCAGCCTAGGGTGAAAGGCGTGTCAGACGTTAGTGCCCAGCCGGCCACCGAAACCCACGCCACCGACCCGACCCGGTTGGCGAAATACACCACCCTGCGTCTCGGTGGCGCGGCGGGACGGGTGGATACCGCTGCCAGCGCCGAGGAGATCGTACAAAAGGTGCGGCAGGCGCGCCTACGGGACGATCAGGTGCTGATCCTCGCCGGGGGCAGCAACGTCGTGATCGGCGACGCCGGCTTCCCCGGCACCGTCGTGCTGGTGCGCTCCCGGGGGCTTCGGGTGGTCGCCGAGGACGCCGACACCGTCACGGTACGCGTCGAGGCCGGCGAGCCGTGGGACGACCTGGTTGCCGCGACCGTGGCCAACGGCTGGTCCGGGCTGGAGTGCCTCTCCGGCGTCCCCGGGTCGGCCGGCGCCACCCCGATCCAGAACGTCGGCGCGTACGGCCAGGAAGTGGCCGAGACGATCACCGGCGTCCAGGTGTACGACCGCACCGACGACAGCGTGGGCCGGATCGAGGCCGCCGAGTGCGGCTTCGCGTACCGGTCGAGCGTCTTCAAGTACAGCGAGCGCTGGGTGGTGCTCTCGGTCGACTTCCGGCTGACCCGCTCACCGCTCTCCGGCCCGGTCCGCTACGCCGAACTGGCCCGGTCGCTCGGCGTCTCCGTCGGCGACCGGGTGTCGCTGGCCGACGCGCGGGCGACCGTGCTGCGGCTGCGCGCCGGCAAGGGCATGGTGCTCGACGATGCGGACCCGGACACCTGGTCGGTGGGCTCGTTCTTCACCAACCCGGTGCTGGACCGGGAGGGCTACGAACTGCTCCGCGAGCGCGCCGTCGACCTGGGCGATCCGCCGCACTGGACGGGGGCCGGCGACATGGTCAAGGTCAGCGCGGCCTGGCTGATCGACAAGGCCGGCTTCGCCAAGGGCCACCCCGGCCCCGAGGGCGTGGCCATCTCCGGCAAGCACACCCTCGCCCTCACCAACCAGACGGGCACCGCCAGCACCGCCGCCCTCATCGCCCTGGCCCGCGACATCCGCGACGGCGTCCACGCCCGCTTCGGCGTCCCCCTGCACCCCGAACCCGTCCTCATCAACTGCACCCTCTGACCCCACCCCACCCCGGCCCACCCCCCCACCCCCACCCCCACCCCCACCCCCACCCCCACGTCCCGCCCCACCCTGTCCCGCCCCACCCTGCCCCGCGATCTTGCAGTTCCGGCCCCGACATAACGGGCATAAGGGGTGATCGGGAGGCCTCAAGTGCAAGATCGCGGGGGCAGGGCAGGGCGGGGCAGGGGCGGGGCGGGACGGGGCGGGGTGGGGGTGGGACGGGGTGGGGGTGGGACGGGGTGGGGCGGGGGTTAGGTGGGGGCGATGGTGGGCCAGGGGATGGTGAGTTCGCCGTGGCGCCAGCGGCGGGGGCCGTTTAGGACCGGCCAGCCGGCGGCCCGGACCGCCGCGACCGTGTGCAGCCAGCGCTGCCGGGGGCCGAACGGGGCGTACGCGGCGGCGGCCCGCCAGGCGTCGTCCAGGGCGCGGATCAGGTCATGGATCGGTTCGCCCGGCACGTTTCGGTGGATCAGCGCCTTCGGCAGCCGCTCGGCCAGCTCGGCGGGGCTGCCCAGCGAGGCGAGCCGCGCGGCCAGGGTGAGGCTGCGGGGGCCGTCGGCGTCGATCAGCAGCCAACCGCCGAGCCGCCCCAGCTCGTCGCAGGTGCCCTCGACCAACGCCCCACCCGGGGCCAGCCGGCCGGTGACCGTCCGCCAGGCGTCGGCGACCTCGGCCTCGTCGTACTGGCGTAGGACGTTGAACGCCCGGACCAGGGCGGGACGCAACCCCGCCAGCTCGAACCCGCCCCGGGCGAAGGTGAGCCCGGGCGGGTCGGCGGCGGGCTGAGCGGCGGCCACGCGTACCGGATCGATCTCCAGCCCGACCACCCGGACGTCGGCGCGGATTCCGGCGGCCAGCCGGGCGCGCAGCTCCACGGCCGTGACCGGGGTGGCGCCGTAGCCCAGGTCGACCACCAGGGGGTCCGGCGCCGCCCGCAGCCGGTCGCCGCAGGTCTCGACGATCCAGTTGTCCACCCGGCGGAGCCGGTTCGGGTTCGTCGTCCCCCGGGTCACCACGCCCCGGGGCTTCACCGGCGTCGTCCCCGTTCCTGAGCGTGCGGCCCATTCCGGCCGGCTCACTCCGCGCGCCTCACCCGTCGACCCGGTGCACCTTGTGCTGCGCGGCCTGGGCCAGCGGGCGGACCACCAGCCGGTCGACGTTGACGTGTTGAGGGCGGGTCGCGCACCAGGCGACGCAGTCGGCGACGTCCTCGGCGACCAGCGGCTCGGCCACCCCCGCGTAGACCGCCGCCGCCCGGTCGGCGTCGCCGTCGAAGCGGACCAGCGCGAACTCGTCGGTCCGCACCATCCCCGGGTCGATCTCGATCACCCGGACGGGCCGGCCGCACAGCTCCAGCCGGAGCGTGCTGGCGATCGCCGTCTGCGCGTGCTTCGCGGCGGCGTAACCGCCGCCACCCTCGTACACGACGAGGCCGGCGGTGGACGAGATGATCACGATGGTGCCGGCGCCGGACCCCTCCAGCGCGGGCAGCAGCGCCTGGGTGACCCGCAGGGTGCCGAGCACGTTGACGTCGTACATCCACTGCCAGTCGTCCACCGAGCCGGACTCCACCGGGTCGATCCCGCGGGCGCCGCCGGCGTTGTTGACCAGCAGGGTGACCGGCCCGGGGGCCGCCGCGGCGGCCTCGGCCAGGCCGGCGACGGAACGGTCGGAGGTGACGTCGCACTCCACGGCGGTGGCGGATCCGCCGGCCGCCTCGATGCCGGCGACCAACTCGGCCAGTCGGTCGGCCCGCCGGGCGGCGGCGAGCACGTGGAATCCCTCGGTGGCCAGCCGGCGGGCGGTGGCCGCGCCGATCCCGCTGGACGCCCCGGTGACGATCGCGACAGAGGTCATCCGGCCATTCTCACCCCGGCCCGGCGGCCCCGCGTCGGCGGGCGCGTGATCGGCGCCGATGAGGTCCGTCACGCTCGCGGGTCACTTTGACGCATTTCCGATGCCCGATGGGGAAGATGACATCCGGCGCGCAGGTTGACCGGGGTGTGTCGGTCGTGCGGGACGGCATCAACCGTGACAGAGGGAGCGGAAGTGGCGGAATTGCGCACCGGTGTCGGTCGTCAGCGCGGTGCCCGTCCGTGGCCGCGGCCCCGGCGCATCGCCACCCTGTCGGTACACACCTCACCGCTGCACCAGCCCGGCACGGGTGACGCGGGCGGGATGAACGTCTACATCCTGGAGGTCGCGCGCCGGCTGGCCGAGGCCGACGTCGAGGTGGAGATCTTCACCCGGGCCACCTCCGGTGACCTTCCGCCGGTGGTCGAGATGGCCCCCGGCGTGCACGTCCGGCACGTCACCGCCGGCCCCCTCGAAGGGCTGACCAAGGAGGAACTGCCGGGCCAGCTCTGCGCGTTCACGGCCGGGGTGCTGCGGGCCGAGGCGGCCCGGCCGCCGGGCTACTACGACCTCATCCACTCCCACTACTGGCTCTCCGGTCAGGTCGGCTGGCTGGCCAAGGAGCGCTGGGGGGTGCCGCTGGTGCACACCGCGCACACCCTGGCCAAGGTGAAGAACGCCCGGCTCGCGGCCGGTGATCGGCCGGAGCCGAAGGCCCGGGTGATCGGCGAGGAGCAGGTGGTCGCCGAGGCCGACCGGCTGGTCGCCAACACCGAGGTCGAGGCCGACGACCTGCTCAACCGGTACGACGCCGACCCGGCCCGGGTCGCCGTGGTGGAGCCCGGCGTCGACCTGAGCCGGTTCCGGCCCCCCGCCGGGGACCGGCGTGCCGCGACGCTCGACGCCCGCCGCCAGCTGGGGCTGCCCACCGACGGGTACCTGGTGGCCTTTGTCGGCCGGATCCAGCCGCTGAAGGCCCCTGACGTGCTGATCCGGGCCGCCGCCGCGCTGCGGGAGCGCGATCCGCTGCTGGCCGACGAGCTCACCGTGGTGATCGTCGGCGGTCCCAGCGGCAGCGGGCTGGACCGGCCGACCGCCCTGATCGAGCTGGCCGCCTCGCTCGGCGTCGCCGACCGGGTGCGTTTCCTGCCGCCGTGCACCGGGGGCGACCTGCCGGCCGTGTACCGGGCCGCCGACCTGGTCGCGGTGCCGTCGTACAACGAGTCGTTCGGGCTGGTCGCCCTGGAGGCCCAGGCCTGCGGTACGCCGGTGCTGGCCGCCGCCGTGGGTGGCCTGGTCACCGCCGTCCAGGACCAGATCAGCGGGGTGCTCATCGACGGCCACGACCCGGTCGACTGGGCCCGTGCGCTGGCCCGCCTGCTGCCCGACCCGGTGCGCCGGGCCGCCCTGGGCCGGGGCGCCGAGCGGCACGCCCGGAACTTTTCCTGGGACCGCACGGTCTCACACCTGCTCACCGTCTACGGCGAGGCGATCGCCGAGCACCGCTGCCGGCTGGCCGACCGGCTTGCCGCCGACCCCGCCCTCTCCTGTTCCTGGTGAGGCGTTCTCCGGTCGGGATGCGGGAACCGGGCGCGGCCGTACAGTGGGGCGGATGAGCGCGAAGAGCGAAGTCGCCGCCCTGATCGAGTCGGTCTGCGCGGAGCGGGAGTTGGCCGTCGAGTCCACCGGCGATGCGTCGTACGCGGTCACCCTGCCCGGCACCCACAAGCTCAAGACGATCTGCAATTTCATCGTCGGCGAGCACGCGCTGCGGGTCGAGGCGTTCGTGATGCGCCAGCCGGACGAGCGGCGCGAGGAGCTGTGGGCGTGGCTGCTGCAGCGCAACGCCCGAATGTACGGGGTCTCCTTCTCCATCGACGCGGCCGGCGACGTCTACCTGACCGGCCGGGTGAACCTCGGCGGGATCGACTCCGACGAGCTGGACCGGCTGCTCGGCGCCGTCCTGACATACGCCGACGAGTCCTTCGACACCATGTTGGAGATCGGCTTCGGCGGTGCCATCCGCCGCGAGTGGGAGTGGCGGGTCAAGCGTGGCGAGTCAACCGCCAATCTCGCGGCGTTCGCGCACCTCTTCGAGCCCTCGTCAACGGCGGGAGGTTCGGCGTCGTCCTGATGGGTATGCCGCACCGCGCGGTGCGGCACTGGGATCGACCGCGCGCCGAGGACGGACTGTCGAGGAGCGTGAGCATCCCATGGCTCAGCGGAACAGCTCAGGTCGCGGCGGGGCTGCGACCAGCACGAAGCGGCAGGCGGGCAACCAGACGCCGAACACCCCGGGGATCTCCGAGTCGGAGATCTCCCGGATGAGGGCCGACGACATCCGTGGCCAGTTGCGCCGCCACGGCGTCTCCGGGATCTCCGCCCTGCGCAAGCCGGAACTGGTGAAGACACTGGCCCGGACGCTGCGCGTCGAGGGCCGGGCCGGCGGCGCGGCGCGGGGCAGCACCGGGCCGGCGGGCCGCGCCCGCGGCACGAAGGCCACAACCGGCGCTCGGAAGACCACCGGGGGCACCCGCAAGGCGACCCCGGCGCGGGCGAAGGCGACTGCGGCGCGGGCCAAGGCGACCCCGGCTCGGGCGAAGGCGACTGCGGCGCGGGCCAAGGCCGTCCCGTCACGGGCGAAGACTGCCCCGGCGAGGAAGACGACTCCGACGCGGGCGAAGGCTGCCCCGTCACGGGCGAAGGCGGCTCCCGCGAAGAAGGCGGCGGCGCGCGCCCAGCGGACGGCTCCCGTGCGGGCCCGGCCGGCCGGCGCGACTCAGCAACGGTCGGCAGTGCGCACCGGTGGGTCGTCGTCCCGGTCGGTGCGCTCCTCACAGCCGATCACCTCGATCCAGGACCGGCCGGAGCGTCCCGGGCGCAGCCTGGTCACCACCGACCACGACGTGATCCGACGGTGGGCGCGGGAGCGTGGCGCGCGGCCGGCCACGATCGCCGGGACCGAGCGGGACGGTCGGGCGGGGGTGCTGACGTTCAACCTGCCGGGTTACCGGGAGAGCAGCCGGATCCGCGAGATCACCTGGGACGAGTGGTTCCGCACGTTCGACACCCGTCGGCTCAACCTCATCTACCAGGAGCAGTTGCGCAACGGCCGGCAGAGCAACTTCTTCCGTACCGAGTCCCCCGATCGTGAGGACGGCTGAGGGTTTGGGGGAATGTCGGTCGGGTAGACGCTGTTAGCTGGAGACGAGGCCCCATTTGTAGGACGACGATGCTGTGACCGGCGAGACATACAGCGGAGCCGGGTTGAATCAGCAATCGGGGCGAACTAACTTTATTGCACCGCGCCACGCTCGGTAACGTTCGGGGGAGCGGCGGATCGATCAGATCCGTGCACGAGCGAGGCGCAGGAAACGGGTGGATCCCGCCGTTGGGGGACGGCGCCATCCGTGGGAACCGGCGGCGCGAGCGGGCGACGCTTACGGGGGTGAGTGTCGCCCGCCGCCGCCGGGCACGATGCGAGCGCCCACCGAGACCCAGGGTCGAGGTGGGCGCTTTGCGTCGTTTGCGCTAGGCGGGCGTGGCCTCGGCCGGCTGCGGCGCCGGGAACCGGACAACAGCGACCGGCGCGGTCGGCGGGCGCAGCGCGGCGGCCCGCCGCTCCCGGGCCGGGCCGGAGACCAGGTGGGCGACGGCCATCACCACGCCGATCGCCGCGCAGCCCAGCCAGAGCGCGCCGTTGCCGGCCTGCTGCCGGATCAGGCCGCCGAGGATCGGGGCGGCGGCTGCGGCGATCTGCCAGGACAGCGAGAACACACCCTGGTAGCGGCCGCGCAGCTCGGCGGGGGAGAGCTCGGCGATCAGGGTGGAGTTGGACGGTGAGTTGAGCATCTCGCCGAGGGTCCAGATCAGCACGGTCAGGCCGTAGAGCCAGACGGTGTCGGCGAACGCGGTCAGCCCGAAGCCGACCCCCATCACGACGGCGGCCAGGGCGAGCACGTGTGAGCGGCTGCGCCCCCGGATCAGCCGGGGGACGAAAAGCTGTCCGGCCACGATGAGTACCCCGTTGAGCGCGATCACCGACCCGTACATGGACGGGCTCAGCCCGTCGTCGCCCATCGCGATCGGCAGCATCGAGATGTGTTGGAGGAAGACCAGGGCGCCGAGCAGGTTGAGCGCGACGAAGCCCAGGTAGACCCGGTCGGTTCCGATGGTGCGCAGCGCACCCCGGGGGCGGGGCGTCCCGGCGGCGACCGGGGCGGCGCGGGTCGGCACCCGGGTCTCCGCCACCTTCACGAAGATGATCACGGCGGTGACCAGGGTGGTGGCCGCGTCGACCACGAACAGCAGCAGGTAGCTGGCCTCGGCGGCGAGCCCGGCCAGGATCGCCGCGCTGGCGAAGCCGAGGTTGATGGCCCAGTAGTTCAGCGAGAACGCGCGCAGCCGGTCCCGTTCCGGAACCACGTCGATCATCATGGCGGCGAACGCCGGCCGGGCCGCCTCGGCGAAGAGGCCGAGTAGCAGCGCCCCGACGGCGACCGCCCAGAGCTCCCGGGCGAGGCCGAGGATCAGCATCATGCTGGCCGCCCCGAGGTGGGCGGTGAGCAGCGTCGGCCGCCGGCCCCACCGGTCGGCGAGCATCCCGCCCAGCGTGGTGCCGACCGCTCCGCCGACGCCCCACATGCTGAGCACGAGGCCGGCCGCGAGTTCGTCGAAGCCACGCTCCTGGGTGAGGTAGATGGCCAGGAAGACCAGGACGAACGAGCCGAGTCGATTGATCAGGGTGCCGGCCCAGAGGTACCAGAAGGTTCTCGGTAGTCCGCCGGTGGTGTCCCGGAACCAGCCCCGCATCGCCCGCACGCCCGCGCCCCCGAAGTGGTAATGACCGATGTATCTAGTGCGCCTTACAACCTAGTCCCGGCCCTGAACGTCGGTCATCCGCTTTTCCACGTGGTGGTCGTCACCGCAGGTCCTCCGCGTGCCCGTCGATCGCGTGCGGCAGGATGATCGGCATGACTGCGAGCGAAGGGCCTACCGTCGGGACGCTAATCCTGCTGCGGCACGGCGAGAGCGACTGGAACGCGAAGAACCTCTTCACCGGCTGGGTCGACGTCGACCTGACCGCCAAGGGGGAGGGCGAGGCGCGGCGCGGCGGCGAGCTGCTGCGCGAGCACGACCTGCTGCCGGACGTGGTGCACACCAGCGTGATGCGCCGGGCGATCCGCACCGCCGAGCTGGCGCTGAACGCCGCCGACCGGCACTGGATCGCGGTGCGCCGGTCGTGGCGGCTCAACGAGCGGCACTACGGCGCCCTGCAGGGCAAGGACAAGAAGCAGACCCTGGACGAGTACGGCGAGGAGCAGTTCATGCTCTGGCGCCGCTCCTACGACACGCCGCCGCCGCCGATCGCGGACGACGACGAGTTCTCGCAGGCCGGCGACCCGCGCTACGCACTGCTGCCGACCGAGCTGATGCCGCGCACCGAGTGTCTCAAGGACGTCGTCGAGCGGATGCTGCCGTACTGGTACGACTCGATCGTGCCGGACATCCTGGCCGGCCGGACGGTGCTGGTGGCGGCGCACGGCAACTCGCTGCGTGCCCTGGTCAAGCACCTCGACCAGATCAGCGACTCGGCGATCGCCAAGCTGAACATCCCGACCGGCATCCCACTGCGCTACGACCTGGACCCGCAGCTGCGCCCGCTCACCCTTGGCGGGACGTACCTCGACCCGACCGCCGCCAAGGCCGCCGCCGCGGCGGTCGCCAACCAGGGCCGCTGACGCCACGAACCGAGGCCCCGACCCCCGTGGCGGGGTCGGGGCCTCGGTGTCGGCTCGCTCGCCCCGACGGTCTTCCGGGGTATCCCGTTTCCGGCGCTGGCCAGGTGAACTTTGACCCTACGATCGGCCGGTGGGGTGGGCGATGACGACGGTGGTGGTCGTGGCGTTGGTGGCCGGGTTGGCCATCGGTTCGTTGCTGCCCGGGCTCGTCCGGTCGCGGCGCCGTCGCGGCCCGGCCGCCGGCAACGGCGGTGGCCGTCCGTCCCGGACCACGGGGAGCCCCGTGCTGGTCGACAGTCAGCAGGGCGGGCTGTCGGGCCTTGGTCGTCGTACCGTGGACTCGCTGCGGGCCGGCGTCGTGGTGCTCGGCCCCGACGACGCGCCGGTCCTGGTCAACCCCGGGGCCCGGGCGATGGGCCTGCTCAGCACCGGGGCCACCCCCGGTTCCGTCGCGGCCCACCCGCTGATCCGTACGCTGGCCGGGCAGGTGCGGCGCACGGGCGTGCGCCGCGAGATCGAGCTCGACCTGCCCCGGGGCCACGCGATCGCCGGCCCCGACCCGCTCGGCGTGCACCTGCGCGCGAGGGCGATCGGCGGTGGTCACGTGGCCGTCGAGGCCACTGACGTCACCGAGTCGCACCGGTTGGCCCGGGTCCGCCGGGACTTCGTGGCCAACGTCAGCCACGAGCTGAAGACCCCCATCGGCGCGCTGCAACTGCTCGCCGAGGCGCTGCTGGACGCCACCGAACCGGCCGGCGCGGCGGCCCCCGACCTCTCCGAGGACCTGGTCGCCGCGCGCCGGTTCGCCGAGCGCATCCAGCACGAGTCGACCCGGCTGGGCCGGCTCGTGCAGGAGCTGCTGGAGCTGACCCGGCTCCAGGGGGCCGAGCCGCAGCCCGCGCCAGAGCCGATCGCGGTGGACTGGGTGATCGCCGAGGTGATCGACCGCACCCGCACCAGCGCCGCCGCCCGCCGCGTCGAGGTGGTCGTCGAGGGCGAACGCGGGCTGACCGGGTACGGCAGCGACTCCCAGCTCGCCACCGCCGTGGCCAACCTGGTCGAGAACGCCATCCACTACTCGGACGAGGACACCACGGTTCGGGTCCGCACCCGCGCCGACGGTGAGCACGTCGCGATCTCCGTCGCCGACCAGGGGATCGGCATCGCGCCGACCGACGTCGAGCGGATCTTCGAACGGTTCTACCGGGCCGACCAGGCCCGGTCCCGGGCCACCGGCGGCACCGGCCTCGGCCTGGCCATCGTGAAACACATCGCCAGCAACCATGGCGGCCGGGTCGAGGTGTCGAGCACTCTTGGTGGTGGGTCGACGTTCACCCTCCGGCTACCCGCCCGTCCACCGGACGATCTCCTGTCGACACCGTCCTCCGGTGGGATCGAGCCCGGCCCGGCCTAGCTCGGGCAGGCCTGACCGCAATGAAAGGAACCCCGGTGAGCCGCGTTCTGGTGGTCGAAGACGAGGAGTCTTTCTCCGACGCCCTGTCGTACATGCTTCGCAGAGAGGGCTTCGAGGTCTCGGTCGCGGCCACCGGCCCGTCCGCCCTCGCCGAGTTCGACCGGTCCGGTGCGGACATCGTGCTGCTCGACCTGATGTTGCCGGAGATGTCCGGCACCGAGGTGTGTCGGCAGCTCCGCCAGCGCTCCCACGTGCCGATCATCATGGTCACCGCGCGGGACAGCGAGATCGACAAGGTGGTCGGCCTGGAGATCGGGGCCGACGACTACGTGACCAAGCCGTACTCGCCCCGGGAACTGGTCGCCCGGATCCGGGCGGTGCTGCGCCGGCAGAGCCCGGAGGCGGTTGAGTCGGACACGCCGGCCCTGGCCGCCGGCCCGGTGCGGATGGACGTCGAGCGGCACGTGGTCACCGTCGAAGGGGCCGCCGTCCAGCTTCCGCTCAAGGAGTTCGAGCTGTTGGAGCTGCTGTTGCGCAACGCCGGCCGGGTGCTGACCCGGGGGCAGCTCATCGACCGGGTCTGGGGGGCCGACTACGTCGGCGACACCAAGACCCTGGACGTGCACGTCAAGCGGCTCCGCTCGAAGATCGAGCCGGAGCCGTCGGCGCCGCGCTTCATCGTCACCGTCCGGGGGCTGGGCTACAAGTTCGAGCCGTGACCGCGCCGCCGGGGGACCGGGCGCAGGGCCGCTACGACGAGCTGGCCGGGTGCGGCGCGACCTGGCCCTGCCGGAGCCGGGCAGTGCACAGCTCGGCGAGCTGCGCGTAGGCGGGCGCGCCGATCAGCGCGGTCAGCTCCGGGCCGTACGAGATGTACATCGGCTCGGCGCCGACGTGCGCGTCCGTCGACGAGGTGCACCACCAGTCCAGGTCGTGGCCGCCCGCGCCCCAGCCCCGCCGGTCGAACTCGGCCAGGGTGGAGATCAGCACCTTCGTGTCGTCGGGGCGCTTGTGCCATTCCTGGTCCCGGCGGACGGGCAACTGCCAGCAGACGTCCGGCTTGTACTCCAGCGGGTGCACCCCGTCGCGCAGCGCCTGGGCGTGCAGCGCGCAGCCGCCGCCGGCCGGGAAGTCGGCGTCGTTGAGGAACACGCACGGGGCGTTGATGTCGCGGGTGGCGGTGCGCCGGGCCGGTTTCTCGCCGTCGAGGGTGTCCTCGGCCGTCCAGTTCCCGAAGCCGCGCCGGAAGTGCTGCCAGGTCGTCGGGGTGAGCCGCTTGACCGCCGCGCGGACCCGCTTCTCGTCGTCGGCGTCGGTGAAGAACGCGCCGTGCGAGCAGCAGCCGTCGGCGGCCCGGCCGGCGACGATGCCGTGGCAGCCTCGGCCGAACACGCAGGTCCAGCGGGAGAGCAACCAGGTCAGGTCGGCGCGGACCACGTGGGTGGCGTCGGCCGGGTCGACGAACTCGATCCACTCCCGGGGGAAGTCCAGCGCCACCTCGCGGCTGCGCGGGTCGTCGGTGTCGTCGACCAGGCCCTCGATCTCGATCTGGCTCGTCACCCGGCCCAGCGTACGCCCGGTCTTCGGTTCCCACCGGCGAGCCGACAGATCCGGCCAGGCCCTAGTGTCATCAGCATGCGACTGGGAGTCCTCGATGTCGGGTCCAACACCGTGCACCTGCTGGTGGTCGACGGCCACCACGGCGCGCATCCCTGGCCCGTCCACTCCGAGAAGGTGGTGCTCCGGCTCGCCGAGCAGATCGGCCCCGACGGCGCGCTCACCGAGGCGGGGGCGGACGAGCTGGTCAAGGCGGTCGGGCTGGCCCGAGCCGCCGCGGCCGGGCTGGACACCGCCGAGCTGATCGCGTTCGCCACCTCCGCGGTCCGCGACGCCACCAACTCGCGGGAGGTACTGGCCCGGGTGAGCGACGAGACCGGCGTACGGCTGGAGGTGCTCTCCGGCGCGGACGAGGCGCGGATGACGTTCCTCGCGGTCCGGCGGTGGTTCGGCTGGTCGGCGGGGCGGCTGCTGGCGCTGGACATCGGCGGCGGCTCGTTGGAGATCGCCGCCGGCATCGACGAGGACCCGCAGGTCGTGGTCTCCCTCCCGCTCGGGGCTGGCCGGCTGACCCGCGACCGGCTCCGGGTCGACCCGGACAGCGCGGCCCCGCCGTCCGCCGAGGCTGTGGAGGCGCTCCGGGAGCACGTCGACGGGCTGCTCGATCCGGTGGTGGAGAAGCTCGCCGAGGTGGGCTGGGAGCGCGCGGTGGCCACCTCGAAGACGTTTCGCACCCTGGCCCGGCTGGCCGGGGCGGCCCCGTCCGGCGCCGGCCTGTGGGCCCGACGCAGCCTGACCCGGGACGGCCTGCGGCAGGTGTTCGGCTTCATCCGGCACATCCCGCCGCGGCACCTGTGGGAGCTGGAGGGGGTCGGCGTCGGGCGGGCGCACCAGCTGCTCGCCGGGGCGGTGGTGGCAGAGGCGGTGATGCGCCGCCTCGACGTGCCGTCGCTGGACATCTGCCCGTGGGCGCTGCGCGAGGGAGTCGTCCTGCGTCGATTGGATCAGCTCACGCCGATGTGATCTCCCGTGGCGGTTGCGGGGGGTTTGCGACTGCTCGTCACGATGCCGCAACGGAGCCGGGCTACGCTGGCTGGTGTGACTTACCGCGTCCCGGTGCTCCTCTCCACGTCCTCGGTCTTTCCTGAGCGGACCGCGGCGGCGTTCCAGTTGGCCGCGGCGCTCGGCTACGACGGTGTCGAGGTGATGGTCTGGACCGACGCCGTCAGCCAGGACGCCGGCGCGCTACGCGGCCTGGCCGAGCACTACGGGGTGCCGGTGCTCTCCGTCCACGCGCCCTGCCTGCTGGTGACCCAGCGGGTGTGGTCCCCCGACCCGTGGGAGCGGCTGCGCCGGGCCGCCGAGCTGGCCGAGACCCTGGAGGCGCCGACGGTCGTGGTGCACCCGCCGTTCACCTGGCAGCGGGACTACGCCCGGAACTTCGCCGACGGGCTGGCGACGATTGCCGGCCGGTTCGACGGGCTGCGCATCGCGGTGGAGAACATGTACCCGGTGCGGATGGCCGGTCGGCAGTTCGTCCCGTACGCCCCGGGCTGGGACCCGGCCGACACCGGCTACCCGTCCTACACGCTCGACCTGTCGCACTGCGCCGCGTCGCACTCCGACGCGATGAAGATGGCCGACCGGATGGGCGCGGGCCTGGCCCACGTGCACCTCGGCGACGGCACCGGCGAGGGGCGCGACGAGCACCTGGTTCCGGGGCGCGGCACCCAACCCTGTGCCGAACTGCTGCGCTCGCTGGCCGGGCGCGGCTTCACCGGCTCGGTCGCCGTGGAGGTCACCACCCGGGGCGCGAAGAGCCGCGCCGTCCGCGAGGCCGACCTGCGTGAGGCCCTGGAGTTCGCCCGTGCCCACCTCACCGCCCCGTCCCCGGTCGACGCCTGAGCGCTGCGCCGCGCCCCGGGGCCGGGCGAGGTCAGCTCACCGGGGTGAGGTTCTCGGCGGCCAGGGCGGCGACCTGCTCGCCGAGCGCCGCGCGCTTGCGGGCCCGGTGCGCTGCCACGTGCGAGCGGGTCGCGCAGCGCTCCGAGCAGAACCGCCGGCAGCAGTTCGACGAGGTGTCCAGGTAGACGTTGCCGCAGCGCTCGTCGGCGCAGACCCCGAACCGGGCGCTGCCGTACTCGCAGAGCCAGACCGACAGCCCCCACACTGCCCCGGCCAGGTATTCGGCGCTGACCGACGCGCCCCGGCTGGTGACGTGCATGTGCCAGTCGCTGGAGTCGTGTCCGGAGATGCGCGGCTGGACCGGGCATGCCTCCAGCAGCGCGTTCAGCTCGGCCACTGCCTGAGTGTCCCGCCCGGAGGTGCCGTACTCGAAGACGTCGCGCAGTCGCTTCTGCGCCCGCCGGAAGGTCGCGATGTCCCGTTCCGCGACCTCGTCGCGCATCCACGCGTTGTCGTCGGGGAAGATGGCCCGCAGGTCGTCGAGGTCGTCCAGGCGGGTGTTGACGAGGTCAACCCCGGTCCGGGCGTACGCTTCGAAGTTCACGCCTCCAACCGTAGACGACTCACGGGAGTCGCGGCGTGTCGATGTAGTGCGGCAGGAACCTGGCGTAGTTGTCGGTGATCAGACTTCGGCTCTCCCGCAGCCCCGCGCCGGCCGGCTGCCCGTCGACGATCCAGCTGCCCAGCACCACGTGGTTGCCGTCGAAGCACGGCAGGGCCCGGAACTCCTGGTAACAGAAGCCCTCTTCGCCATAGCTGCCCGGATTGCTGATCTCCTTCCCGGCGGTGACGATGCGCACCGAGCCGCCCTCGCGGCCCAGCAGCGGCTTGGCCACGTACTCGGTCAGCTGCCGCGGCGAGTCCAGGTACGCCGGCAGCAGGTACTCGTGGCCCGGATACAGCTCCCAGAGCACGGCGAGTAGCGCCTTGTTGGACAGCAGCAGCTTCCAGGCCGGCTCGATCCAGGTGGTCGGGGCGCCCGGGTCCAGCGCCAGCGGCCCGTACGGCTCGGCCAGCATCCACTCCCACGGGTAGAGCTTGAAGCAGGTGGTGACCGGCCGGTCGGCGGCGTCGACGAAGCGGCGGCCGTCCCAGCCGATCTGCTGGATCGGCAGCAGCTCCGCCGCGAGCCCCGCCTGCCGGGCGGTCTCGGCCAGGTACCCGGCGGTGATCTGGTCCTCGCCCGACTCCTCCTCGTCCGACCAGGCGACGTGCACCTGCCTGTCGTGCAGGCCCGCGCCGATCTTGGCCCAGGCGGCGACGAGGCGCTCGTGCAGGCTGTTCCACTGGTCGGCCTCGGGGCGGGTCTCCTCCAGCCAGAACCACTGGACGATGCTCGCCTCGACCAGCGAGGTGGGCGTGTCGGCGTTGTACTCCAGCAGCTTCGGCGGCCAGCTGCCGTCGTAGCAGAGGTCGAAGCGGCCGTAGAGGCTCGGCGGGCCCTCGTGCAGCGAGCGGGCCACCGCCTCGGCCGCCCAGTCGGGGATGCCGAACTCGGCGTACCGGTGGCGGGCCACGATGTGCTCGGCGGCGGCGACGCACATCGCGTGCAGCTCCGCGGTCGCCGCCTCCAGCCTGAGCACCTCCGCCAGGCCGAAGACGTACGCGGCGGTCTCGTCCCAGTACGACACAATTTCGCCGTCGGGCAGCTCGGTGTCGATGTACACCAGGCCCTGGGAACGGACGGTGGCGTCCCAGCCCGGGCGCGGGACGACCGTCTCGCGCCGCATGTCAGCCGCCGCAGGAGGCGAGGTGGGTGCCGAAACCACCGCGCTCCGGCACGGCCGTGGAGACCGGCTGCGGCGCGGCGCGGGTGGCGTCGGTGGTGGCGCTGACCGGCACGCGCATCGCCAGCGCGACTGTCGTCCCACCACCGATCGGCCCGAGCGCGCAGTCGTCATCGTCGTCGTCGGAGGACATGTTGCAGCCGGAGAGGGCGAGCGCGAGAGCGGTCAGCGTGCCGAGCTGCACGGTGGCCGACCGGAGCCGGCGTCGGGATCGTTCTTCCACGTGCATGGTTGTAGCCGATCCGCGCCACGTCGGCACCCCGGTGCCACCGGGTCCGCGGGCGTTACGCTCGACTCATGCTCCGTTCCGTCATCCTTGCCGCCTCCCGGTCATCCCAGGTCGAGCGGCTCGTCGAGACTGCCCCGTTCACCCGGGACGTCGTCCGCCGGTTCGTCGCCGGTTCCGGCACCGACGACGCGTTGCGCGCGACCCGCGAACTCGTCGCCGACGGCCTCGCCGTCACCCTCGACAACCTCGGCGAGGACACCGTCACCGCCGAGCAGGCCACCGCCACCCGGGATGAGTACCTGAGGTTGCTCAGGCTGCTCTCCGATGCCGGGCTCACCTCGGCCGCCGAGGTCAGCGTGAAGCTCTCCGCGCTCGGCCAGATGTTCGACGAGCGGCTCGCGTACGACAACGTGCGGGCGATCTGCGCGGCGGCCGACGCGGCCGGCACCACGGTCACCCTGGACATGGAGGACCACACCACCACCGACGCGACGCTGGACACCCTGGCCCGGCTCCGCAAGGACTTCCCGGCGACCGGGGCGGTGCTCCAGGCGTACCTGCGGCGGACCGAGTCCGACTGCCGCGAGCTGGCGTCGCCCGGGTCCCGGGTGCGGCTGTGCAAGGGTGCGTACAAGGAGCCGGAGTCGGTGGCGTACCAGTCCGCCCGCGAGGTGGACAAGTCCTACGTGCGCTGCCTGAACATCCTGATGTCCGGCGACGGTTACCCGATGCTGGCCACCCACGACCCGCGCCTGATCGCCATCGGTGAGGACCGGGCTCGCTGGTTCGACCGCGGCCCGGACCGCTTCGAGTTCCAGATGCTCTACGGCATCCGGCCGGAGGAGCAGGCCCGGCTGGTCGGCGAGGGCCACACCGTGCGCACCTACCTGCCCTACGGCACGGACTGGTACGGCTATCTGATGCGCCGGCTCGCCGAGCGCCCCTCGAACCTGGTGTTCTTCGGCCGGGCTCTGGTCTCGAAGAAGTAGCCCCGTCCGACGGCGCCGGCCGGCGCGCGCAACGACCACCGCCGGCCGGCCTGGGCCGTTTCACCCGGACGGCCGTGGCGGCGCTCGCCCGAACGGCCCGAAAGTCGTAACCTTCGCCGGGTGACCGACGGGCTGGACGGGTGGCACGAACGGTGCCGGAGCCGGAGCCGGAGCTGGCCGCTCCGGGCCGCCCTCGGCGCGGTCCTCCTGCTGCTCACCTGCGGCCTCCCGGCGGTGCTGCTGGCCGGCGTCCTGCACGAGGCCGCCGGCCGGCCGACGGTCGGCTGGTCCGGCGCGCCCGTCGGGGATCCCGCCACCCGGGCGGCACGGGAGCTCGGCGAGCGGATCGGCGCCCAGCTCGACCGCCAGGCCGACGCCCTGCTCGGCGGCGACCGGGCCGGGTTCCTCGCCATCGCCGAGCCCGCCGCCCGGCCCGCCCTCACCCGCCGGTACGCCGCTCTGCGGGCGCTGCGGGTCACCGTCTGGCGGCCCGAGCAGACCGGCCTGCCGGCCACCGTCCCCGGCCGGCCCGACGAGTCGCGGCTCGTGGTCCGCTTCCAGTACTGCTTCGTGCTCCCCGACTGCCGACCGAGCCCCGTGCTGATCGGCACCCGGTGGCGGGAGGACGCCGGCACGTCCCGACTGGTCGCCGTCGAGGAGTCCCGGTCCGCCGAGGCCGGCGCCCGGCCGTGGGAGGCCAGCGAGCTGGTGGCGGCGGTCGGCCCGCGTACCGTCGTGGCCACCACCCCGGCGCTGCGTGGGAAGCTGCCGGGCCTGCTCCGACAGGCCGAGGCGGCTGCCCGGGTCGCCGACGGGTACGTGGTCGACGGTGCCCCACCTGACAGGTACCGGATCTTCTACGCCGGCCGGGCCGAGTGGCTGAGCTGGTACGGCGGCGGCCGGCCGAAGTGGACCGGCGGGTACGCGGTCACCGTCGGCGGCGGCCACCACGAGGTGGTGCTCAACGCCGGCGGGCTCTCCGCCACCGGCACCGACGACCTGCTTCGGCACGAGCTGACCCACGCCGCGTCCCTGCCCGAGCGCGGGTACCCGGGCAAGGCGACCTGGTGGCTGGTCGAGGGGATCGCCGAGTACGTGGGTGTCGGCGGAGCGCCCGTGAGCCGGTACGAGGGGCTGGCCGAGGTGCGCGAACTGCTTGCCCCGGCTGGCGGCTGGAACGGCCGGCTGGACGCGCTGACCCCGGCCGACGACGCCCCCGCCCGGCGGGTCAGCGGCAGCTACGGCGTCGGGTACCTGGCCGTACGCCACCTCGTCGACCGTTTCGGCGAGCATCGGTTGCTCGCCTTCTTCAGGGCGGTGGTGCACGACCGCCGGCCGCTCGACGAGGCGTCCGGGCAGGCGTTCGGGCAGCCCTGGACGGCCCTGCACGACGAGTGCGTCGGATACGCCCGGTCGGCGGCCGGCTGACCGTGCCCGCCGCCGGGGCCCGTACCGAGGAAGCCGGCGGTGGAGGCGGTGGAGGCGGAGGCGGAGAGCCTCCGCCTCGACGTGCTCGGCCTCGGGGCGGCCAAAGCGTTCCTCGGCCCGGGCCTGATCGCGGCTCGCAGCTCACGGCTGCTGAAGGTCCGGCGCCGGTGAGCTGGTGCCGGCCGAGAGCAGTCTCTGCGCCAGCGCGCGACAGCGCCCCCGCAGCTCCGGAGGGTCGAGCACCTCGAAGTCGTGTCCCAGCAGGAGCATGTGCATGAGCACGAAGTCGAGGCTGCCGGCGCCACTGAGCACCTCGCAGCGCTCGCTCCCGGCCCGTCGTACGACGGCCGCCGACGCCGGAATCTGCGCGCGTACCGTGTCGGCCGACGCGTGCACCAGGAAGCGCGCCCGGTGCGGGTAGACCCGACTCGCCACACCCTCCTGCACGTACGTCGCCGCATCGGGCGCCGCGCGCGGGCGGAAGCGCCAGGTCCGGGCCGACACCTCGGTCATCCGGTCGACCCGGAAGCTGCGCCAGTCGTCGCGGCCGAGGTCGTAGGCGAGGAGGTACCAGCACCGGTCGGAGGCGACCAGGCGGTAGGGCTCGACCCGCCGCCGTACCTCGCTGCCGGACGGGTAGTCGAAGCCGGCCTCGACCTCATCGCGGCAGGCCCTGGCCAGCGTCATGAGCACCTCGGGGTCGACCGGCGGGCGGCCGCCGCCGAAGGACTCCACCGAGCTGGAGAGCGCACGTACCTCGTGCCGAAGCCGGCCGGGCAGCACCCGGTCGAGCTTGGTCAGCGCCCGGAGTGCGGCGTCGCCGGCGCCGGCGACCCCGCCCCCCGCGCCGGCGCGCCGCGCGACCGCGGTGGCGATCGCCTCCACGGCGGCGCGGGGCAGCGGCGGCCGGTCCAGGCCCGAGCCGAGCGGG
>NZ_JAPZLF010000029.1:0-44532 GCF_033804645.1 Micromonospora sp. RTGN7
GTCACATTCCGAACCCGGAAGCTAAGCCCTCCAGCGCCGATGGTACTGCACTCGTGAGGGTGTGGGAGAGTAGGACACCGCCGGACAATCTTTCCGTCAGGGCCACCCCTTCAAAGGGGTGGCCCTGACGCGTTTCCCGGGACCGTTTTTCCGAACGCTCCCGCCGGCGCGGCGGGCTCGGTAGCGTCGATCGGGGACCCGCTGACGGCGGCGTTCCCCGCAACCGTGGCCGGAAAACCGTACGTGGTGTACGCCTCCCGCACTGTTGGGACGCGCGGGTCGGGGTACCTGCCTATAGTTCGCCCGGATCTGACCGCTGAAAGGCGGAGGCAGGAGTGGTCATGAAGATTGGCATCATCGGGTCGGGGCACATCGGTGGCACCCTCACCCGTCGCCTGCGCACCCTGGGGCACGACGTGACGGTGGCCAACTCACGAGGACCCGAGTCCCTCGCCGACCTGGCGCAGGAGACCGGCGCGACCGCGGGGACCGTGGAGCAGGCTGCCGACCAGGCAGAGGTGGTGGTGATCGCGATCCCCCTGCTGGCGGTGCCGGCGCTCCCCCCGGAGCTATTCGAGGGCAAGGTCGTCGTCGACGCCGACAACTACTACCCGCAGCGGGACGGGGAGATCGCCGAGCTGCTTGACCGCAGCCTCAGCTCGAGCCGCTGGACGGCGGAGCACCTCAAGGGCGCCCGGGTGGTGAAGGCGTTCAACAACATCCAGGCCAAGCACCTGATGGACAACGGCCGCCCGGCCGGCTCGGGCGACCGGATCGCCCTACCGGTGGCGGGGGACGACGCCGATGCCAAGCGGGTCGTGATGGAGCTGGTCGACGCCCTCGGGTTCGACCCGGTCGACGCGGGCACCCTCGACGAGAGCTGGCGCCAGCAGCCGGACACCCCCGTCTACGGAACGGACCGCGACGCGGCCGGCGTACGCCAGGGATTGGCCGAGGCGCGGCCCTGAGTGACCGCCGGGGGCCGCGTGTGCGGCGTACCCGATGACAATGCCCCGCCGGTGTAGCCGGCGGGGCATTCATGTGCTCGGGCCCGATGGGCCGGTCAGTCGGCGGTGGGGCCGCAGATGTAGCGGGGTTCGGCCAGGTACCGCCACGTGAACTTCTCCCGCTTGACCACCTTGCCGCCCTTCCGGATGATCCGGAAGGCGTCCTGGGTGAAGCCGTCGATGCCGTTGCTGGGGATGCAGGACGGGCCGGGCTTCAGGTGGATGGTCTTCGGCCTGGTGGTGTCGCGGCGGGGGCCGTACTCCGTCTTGACGCTGTCGTAGATCTTCGTGCTCCAGACCGAGACGGTCACCGAGCTTGAGGTGTGCGAGGTGTCGATGAGGACGCCGTACGGGGTGTTGTTGCGGAATTTGAAGTCGAGGTTCGGCCAGAAGATCGTCGACTCGATGACGGCCGGATACCGGCTGAACCAGTACGAGTGCGGCTTGTGCTCGACGTCCTCCAGCCCCGCGTAGTAGGTCGCGTTGAACAGGGTGGTGGTGAACTGGGAGACCCCGCCGCCGACGCCGGGGACGAGTTTGCCGTCCAGGATCACCGGCGCGTCCTGGTAGCCCCGGGTGTAGCCGCGTTCGCCGGTGTGGCCGTTGAGCGAGAAGGTCTCGCCGGGCAGTACGACCGTGCCGTCGACCTCCTTGGCCACCTGCACGATGTTCTGGCTGCGGGCCGAGGAGAGGCCGCCGGTGAAGTGTGTGGTGAAGCGGGACACCCGGTCCTTGATGCCGAGCCCCGCCAGCTTCTCGGCGGTCAGTTCCGGCTTGATCTCCTTGAGCTGGCCGGTGACCGTGCGGTCCCCGCTCCTGGGCAGCACGGCGAGCAGGTCGCGGCTGAGCGCCGTCGGGTCCAGCTGTTGGCCGGGCCGGCCGTTGATCGGCGTCGGCTTCCCGCCGGTGATGGTCATCCGGGCGTTGCGCGGTTCCACCTCGATGGCGTCCAGCTTGTCGCCGAGGGCGGTGCGCAGTCGCTTGACGTCGAGGCGGGGGGTCAGCTTCCCGCTGTCGTCGGCGGTGAAGCGCAGGCTCCGGGCGATGGCGGCGGGCGGGATGGTGATCGTGCCCTTCGCCGTGCGGAGGGTCACCGGGGCGGCGACCGCCGGGCGGGCCAGCTCGGCGAGGAGCCGGTCGACCTCCTCGGTGCTCGTCGCCGGCGTGGCCTCGACGAGGGGCACGGTCACCGGCTGGCCGGAGAGCCAGCCGCTGCGGACCGCCTGGGCCGAACGCTGCGCGTCGAGCGCCAGTCCGAGCTTCGGACGGACCGCCTTCGGGGTGGTGCCGGTGAAGATGATCGCCGCCACGGTCCACTCGCGGGTCTGGTCGCCGGCAGCCTTGCGCAGGGCCGCGTCGAGCCGGGTGGCGTCGACGGTCACCACCGGCGCGACCGTGCGGGAGCCGACGAGGCGGCTCACCGGGTCCGCCCGCGCCTTGGCGGCCGCGTCGACGGTGGCTTCGACGTCTACCGTGAGCCCCACGCCGGCGGGGTCGAGCGCGACGGATTTTTCCCCGACGGTCACCCGCAGGGGGGTGGCCGACGTGCCGGCCCGGTCCAGTTCGGCGCGCAGGTCACGGACGGCGTCGGCGTGGCTGCGCCCGCCGACCTCGGTGCCGAGGACGCTCGTCCCGCGCGGCACGTCGCCGGCGTAGGCGTATGCGCCGAGGCCGGCCCCGGCGCCCAGGACGACCGTGGTGACGCCGGCGGCGAGCAGCATCCGCAGCCGGCGGGAGCGGCGCCCGGGGGGGCCGCCCGGCGCGGCTGGCGCGGCCGGGTCCGGCTCGCCATCCGGCCAGCTCACCGCAGTGACCTTGATGGTCGGCCGGTCGTCGGCGGGCGGTCGTGTTTCGCCGTACAGGGTCACAGCAACCTCGATCGGTACGTACCACGTGGGGCATCCCCACCCGGAAGACACCTACGGTAACCAACGGCGGGCCGGGCCGGCAGCCTGCGCCCCGGCCGCATCCGCGCAGCGTGTCGACGCGCGACGTACCGGTTGTGCGCCACCGCCATCGTTTCCCGCCGGGTCAGGGCGGCTGGCGGGGTGCCCGGCTGGCGGCTGGTGGTTCGTGGACGCGCTGGGAAAGCGGTGCAAACGCCCCGCCGACCGTCCGGTGGCGGGTCGACGGGCCATGAGGATTGTCGATGGATCTTCCTCGGCGACCTCTCGGGTTCCCGTTACCAAAAAGTTACCGGCGGCCATCGCGGCTACCCCATGTGAATGTCTCGTGCGCCGCGTGTGACCTAAGGCCCGCTTTGTCCGCCCTTTAGGGTTGGCGCGACGTTGACCGATGGTGACATTCAGCGATCTTGATGCCGCGTCTGGGTTACCGGTCAGTAGCAAGGGTCTTGTGAGCTAGGTCCCTCCGGGTGGAGCATCCAATCCGCAGCCTGCCGTCCGCCGGATGCCGCCTGCGGCACCACCACCGCAGCTTTCCCATCCCGCCCCGGCGCTCGGTGATTCCCGTCCGAGGAGGACTCGTGGAGGATTCGGAAGACCGTCTGTCGCCGGGCGGTACCCGTTGGCGGCGTTTCGCCGCGATGCTGGTGCCCGCCACCGCGGTGGCCGGCGCCATCATCTTCGGCATGGCCAACGGCGCGATCGCGGCGTCGTTCGCCGTCTCCGGCCAGACCTTCAAAGTCGGGGCCTCGAAGCTGGAGGGTAAGGGCTTCACGCAGTACGGCGGCGTCGTCCAGGAGAAGGACGGCACGGAGCACCCGGTGGCCGTGTCGGAGATCGCCGAGGCCAACCTCTACGACCTCTGCCAGTCGGTGAAGGTGCCCGACATGCCGATCGTGCTCACCATCAAAGCCGGTGGCGGGGGGACACCGGCCCACGCCAAGGGCCTGCTGATCGACATGGACTCCCTCGGCGGCGACGCGGAGTTCAAGAACATCAAGATCGGTCGGGACGCCACGGAGCTCAACTCCGGGGCCGCTCCGAAGTCCTTCGGGCAGAGCGCCGACACGATCACCATCAACAATCTCCAGCAGGTGACCCGCTCCACCAGTGCCGCGGTCTTCACCCTCAACGGCCTGAAACTCAAGATCAACGTTGGCGTGGATGCCAAGGAGTGCTTCTGAGCCAGCCCGAGGCCCATGGGGGGTGCCCTCCCCAGGCCTCGGCCCCGTCTCGTGACCTAGTGAGCACCGCCAGGAGGAGTACGTGACGACCGCCAATCCTCAGCAGGCCCGGCCGGACAGGCTCAGCCAGGCGTGGCGCGGCTTCCGCCGCTGGCGGCGGAGTCGGCCCTTCTGGGGTGGGCTGTTCACCACGCTGGCCGGCCTGGAGATCTTCTCCACCACCCAGATGAGCCTCAGCGGCCTCACCTTCCAGACGGGGCCGACCGGTTTCCTGTCCTGGCTGATTCCGACGATCCTGGTGTCCTGCGGGATGCTGATGTGGTTCAGCCCGCCGCAGCGGATGTTCTACTCGATCGTCGGCGCGGTGACCGCCGTCTTCTCCCTCATCGGGGTCAACCTCGGCGGCTTCTTCGTCGGCCTGCTGCTCGGCATGGTCGGCAGCGCCCTCGGCTTCGCCTGGGCACCGACCCGCCAGCCCACCCCCGCCGAGGTCAAGCCGGAGGCCGTCGCGCCGCCGGACGCCGACCCGGAGCATGACGACGATCGGGCGACGGCCGCCGAGCCCGACGAGCCGGCGTTGATCGACGAACTGCTGCCCCACCGCGATCCGCACGACGAGGTCACCGGCCCGCTCACCGACACCCTGCCCCGGCCCTGCAACCCGTTGCGCGAGTCGTCGCCCGTCGACCGGGACGCCGACAGCACCCCGGCCCTGTCGGCGGTCGGGTCGGGCGGCCGACCGCATCGCGGCCCCTATCAGGAGGCGAAGCTGCTGGCCGTCACGCTGGTGCTGCTCAGCGTCTCGACCGCCGGGGCGCTCGGGCTGCGCGACCAGGGCCCGGCGCAGGCCGCGCAGCCCGCCCCCTGCCCCACCCCGTCGAGCACGGGCACGAAGCCGGCCACGCCGACCCCGTCGGCGTCCCGCCCGGCCGGCGAGACCCCCACCACCACCCCCAGTCCGAGCCCCAGCCCCAGCCCCAGCCCGGAGCAGACGTCGGACGGCAACCTGATCACCAACATCATCGACGGCGTCGGCGACTTCTTCACCGGCGGCGGCGACGAGTCTGCCTCCGGCGGGACGCAGGCCGCCGGGCCGACGGCGGACCCCGGGTCGAAGGAGGGGGTCACCCCCACGGCGACCATCACCCCGACCGGCCGGCCGACCCTGTCGGGGAAGCCCACCCCGGACGGGTCGGCACCCGCAGGCAGGCCGCGGCCGGGCCCCCCGGGGTGCGCCACGCCGACGCCCACGAAGCCGGTCGAGGTCGAGCCCGGCAAGCCGCTGCCCAAGATCGCCCCCGAGGCCGGCCAGCCCCCGGTGGCGGCGAAGCCGTCGAAGCTCACCGGCTCCAAGGTCACCATGACCGGCCTGCGGTTCGACGGGACCGTCGAGCTACCCACCGACGGTGGCACGCTCAAGGCGCTGAAGTTCAGCATGGACAAGGCGGTCACCGACGACTTCCTGCTCCAGGCCGACGGCCCGGGCGGGAAGACCATGCGATACGCCACCGACCGGCTGACCGTCGAAGGCAACGTGGCCTTCTACGCCACCCGGTTCGTCGGGACGCTCGCTGGCATCAAGATCACCCTTGCGCCGGGCCTGCCGTTCCCTGACGGTCTTCCGATCACCTCGCCGATCCCGATCACCTTCACCGACCCCGAGATGCAGTTGGCGTACGTGGATTGCCACACGCTCACCGCGAAGCCGGCGCTGAAGCTCGACCTGGCCTGACCCGGCCGGGAACGACGCGACGGCCGGGAACCGGGGTGTGCCCCCGGCTCCCGGCCGTCGTCGTCTCAGATCCGGTCGAGCGCCCGGCGCAGCGGGTCCAACCCCAGCGAGCCGAGGTCGAGCGCCTGCCGGTGGAACTCCCGCAGGTCGAAGTCGGCACCCTTGCGCGCCTTCGCGTCCTCCCGGGCCTGGAGCCAGATCCGCTCGCCCACCTTGTACGAGGGGGCCTGCCCCGGCCAGCCCAGGTAACGGTTCAGCTCGAAGCGCAGGTTCTCGTCGGGCACCCGGCAGTGCGCCCGCATGAACTCCCAGCCCAGCTCCGGAGTCCACCGCTCGCCCGGGTGGAAGTCGAACGGGTTGTCCTTCGGGATCTCCAACTCCAGGTGCATGCCGATGTCGACGATCACCCGGGCCGCCCGTAACGCCTGCCCGTCGAGCATGCCGAGCTTGTCACCCGGGTCTTCCAGGTATCCCAGCTCGTCCATCAGCCGCTCCGAGTAGAGCGCCCAGCCCTCGCCGTGCCCGGAGACCCAGCAGAGCAGCCGCTGCCAGCGGTTGAGCAGGTCGGCCCGGACGGCGGTCTGGGCGATCTGGAGGTGGTGGCCCGGGACGCCTTCGTGATAGACCGTGGTCACCTCCCGCCAGGTGGAGAAGTCGGTGATCCCCTGCGGCACCGCCCACCACATCCGCCCGGGCCGGGAGAAGTCCTCGTTCGGGCCGGTGTAGTAGATCGCCCCGTCGCTGGTAGGGGCGAGACGGCACTCGATCCGGCGGACCTGCTCCGGGATGTCGAAGTGGGTGCCGTGCAGCTCGCTGATCGCCTTGTCGGCCAGGTCCTGCATCCAGTCGCGGAACGCCTCCTTGCCCTGAATGGTGCGGGCCGGGTCGGCGTCGAGCGTGGCGACCGCCTCGTCGATGGTCGCGCCCGGCCCGGCGATCCGCGCGGACACCGTGCGCATGTCGGCCTCCAGCCGGGCCAACTCCGCGAACCCCCACGCGTACGTCTCGTCGAGGTCGACCCGCGCGCCGAGGAAGTACTGCGAGGCCAGCTCGTACCGCTCCCGTCCGGCGGCCTGCTTGTCCCGCCCGACCGGCGCCAACTCATCGAGGAGGAACCGGCCGAACCCGGCGGTGGCGGCGGTGGCGGCGGCCGCGCCCCGGCGCAGTTCCGCGTCGAGCGTGCCGTCCGCGCCGAGCCGCTCGACCAGGCCGTGGAAGAAGTTGTCGCCCTCCGGGTCCGTCCAGACGTCGCATTGCTTGGCGACCTCGACGAGCTGCGTCTTTGAGCTGACCCGGCCCGCGGCGGCCGCCTCGCGCAGCGTCGTCTTGTAGCCCTCCAGCGCCCCGGCGAACCGGTTGAGCCGCGCGGCGATGGTGGCCTGCGCGTCGGCGCCCTTCGTCGGCATCAGGTCGAAGACCATCCGGAGGTCGTGCAGACCGCTGGAGATGACGTTGACCTCGCTGGTCGTCTCGCCCGCGTCGTAACGGGCCAGGTCCAGCCCGAGGCGTTCCTGCATGGCCTCCTTGGCGGTCCGTTCGGCCTGAGACCCGGGCTCGGTGACGTCGAGGTCGGCCAGGGTGCGGCGGGTCAGCTCGGCCCGGGCCGCGTAGCCCTCCGGCGACAGGTCGTCCAGTTGGTCGTCGTGTCCGGCGATGCCGACGTAGGTGGCGCCGGTCGGGCTCAGTGGCGCCCAGTCGGCGACGTGCCGGTCGGCAATATCATCGATTCGTCCCACGGCTGTGACCCTACGCGACCGCACCGCCCGACTGCCGTCATGGCGTGACTGGTGGTGGCCGTCGTCGCGTCAGCCCCGGGCCCACTGCACCAACCGGTCGGCCGGCCAGGTGTTGACCACCCGGTCGACGGGGACGCCGCAGAGCGCCGCCCGCTCGCAGCCGAACCGCTGCCAGTCGAGCTGCCCGGGGGCGTGGGCGTCGGTGTTGACGGCGAACCGGCAGCCGGCCTCCAGGGCCCGTCGGATCAGCCGCTTCGGCGGGTCCTGCCGCTCGGGGCGGGAGTTGATCTCGACGGCGACATCGTGTTCGGCGCAGGCGCTGAAGACGGCATCCGCGTCGAAGTCGCTCTCCGCCCGGGTGCGCGGCCGGTGCGCCCGGTCGCCGGGCCCCTTCACCCCGGCGGGGCGGGAGGAGACCATCCGGCCGGTGCAGTGGCCGAGGATGTCCAGGTGCGGGTTGGCGATCGCGGCCAGCATCCGCCGGGTCATCCTGCCCCGCTCGTCGCCCAGCCCGCTGTGCACCGAGCCGACCACCACGTCGAGGCGGGCCAGCAGCTCCTCGTCCTGGTCCAGTGAGCCGTCGGCGAGGATGTCCACCTCGATGCCGGTGAGAATGCGGAACCCCTCGGGCAGCGCCGCGTTGACCGCCGCCAGATGGTCGAGCTGGCGGCGCAGCCGGTCCGCGGTCAGGCCCCGGGCCACCTTCAGCCGGGGCGAGTGGTCGGTCAGCACGACGTACTCGTGGCCCAGCTCGACCGCCGCGAGCGCCATCTCCTCGATCGGCGAGCCGCCGTCGGACCAGTCGGAGTGGGTGTGGCAGTCGCCGCGCAGGGCCGCGCGCAGCGCGGCGGCCGCGGCGTCCAGGTCGGTGCCCTCGGTGGCGACCAGCCGACGCAGGTAGACCGGCTCCTCGCCGCCCAGCGACTCGGCGACGCACCGGGCGGTGACGTCGCCGACGCCGGCCAGCTCGGTGAGTGTCCCGGCGCGGGCCCGCTCGGTGGTCTCCTCCGCCGGCAGCGCGGCCAGGGTCTTCGCCGCCGACCGGAAGGCCCGGACCCGGTACGTCGCCTCGTTGGCCCGTTCCAGCAGGAACGCGATCCGGCGGAGGTCGGCGACGGGGTCCCGGGCGCTCATGTCCTGCAACCTACGCGCCCGCGCCGCCGGTCGGGCTACGACCGGCGGCGCGGGAGTGGTGGTGTGTCGGATCAGGAGTACGGCAGCTTCACGATCGACTGGTTGCCGAGGCCGAGGGTGGTGGCGTTGTTGCCGATCGCCGACCAGACCTCCACCTTCACCGTGCCGCCGGCCAGGTTGCCGAGCGTGCCCGAGCTGGAGGCCAGCCCGGCGGCCTGGGTGTAGTGCTCGTACCCGGTGACCGGGTCGGTGGCGAAGTAGCGGTAGGTCTCCACCCGTTCCCAGCTTCCGTTGCCGGTGAGGTCGTAGGAGACCCGCACCTGCACCCCGTTGCCGACCGCGCTGCCGGCGTCGAGGAACAGGTCGAAGGCGGTCTGCCCGCCGTTGTGGGCGAAATTGAGACCGGTCGCGGTGAACACCCGCGCGTTGGTCGGGGTGCCGTCGTGGTTGCCGTTCGCCGCCGCCACCGCCATGGTGGCCGCACTGCCGGCCGCACCGAGGCCGCCACCGGCGAGCAAGTACCGGGTGGAGGAACCCGAGGGCGGCGGGGTGGTCGGGGCGGGGGTGGTCGGTGTCGGGGTGGGGGTGGTGGGTGTCGGGCCGGGGGTGGTCGGTGACGGGTTGACACCGCCGGTCGCATTACCGCCGCTCCAGGTGTACGCCCCGGTGGTGGCGGTCTTCCCCGCCCCCACGGTGAGGGTGGTCCCGTCGGAGAACCGGACGGTGATCGGCGCGGCGCTGAGGTTCGACGCCACGTACGTCTTCGCCCCGTTGCGGGTGAAGACCGCGCTCAGCGGGTGGTTCCCGTTGACCGTGGTGTCCACCGCGCCGAGCGCGGCGAGGTTACGGATCCAGTGGAAGGTGTGCGCGCGGCTCTCCCCCTCCTCCGGCGTGTACCCGGGGTTCGCCCGCAGGTTGGCCAGCGCCGTGTTGGGGTCACCGAGCGCCTGGAACTGCCAGAGGATGTCCTGCCACACCGTCGGCTGCCCGCCGTTGTTGCGGACCAGCTCCGCCCAGTTCGTCTGGACGTACGCCGGGTCGTAGCCGAGGTAGAGGTGACCGCCGGTGACGGGCAGCAGGTTGATGCCCTGGATCATCTCCGGGTCGGCGCTGAACCAGGTCGAGTACGACCCGCCGTCGCCCCACACCATGCCGACCGTGGAGTGGCCGAATTCGGCCGGGAAGTTCTCGTTGGCGTGGTCGAACCAGTACTCCTGGATCGTCGCGGCCTGGGTGGTGTAGAGGAAGATGCCGGCGTCACGGACGGCGGTGTTGCCGGTGGCCTGGCCCCACTGGATGAGGGCGTTGGCGAAGTTCATCCCCTCGGACGAGGACTCCTGGTTGTTGCCGGCGCCGAACGAGCCGTGCCCGGAGGCCCAGTCGTGACCGGCGTAGATGTCGAAGTCGCGCAGGTAGGGGAAGCGGGTGTCGTTGCGGTCGTAGTTGTCGGCGTCCCGGATGAGCAGGTCCACCATGCCGCCGTAGCGTCCGGCCGAGGCCCACTGCGGGTCGTACTTGGCCAGCGTGGCTGCGGCGGCGATGTAGTAGCCGTAGTGGAAGTGGTGGTCGTTGAGCTCCTGGTCGGACCCGTACGAGGCCGGGTAGCCGATCAGGGTGCCCCAGTTCTGGTCGTAGTAGAAGACCTTCTCGGTCTTGCCGGCCGAGGCGGTGAACCAGTCGGTCAGGGTGGCCCGGATGGCGTTGAGCGCGCTGTCCCGGGTGGCGGTGTCACTGACCAGGTCGGCGATCTCGGCGATCCGGGAGGCGCGGCCGAGGCCCTTGCCGGTCCAGTACGTGTCGTTGCCGCGCTGGTCCATCGGGTTCCCGCGGACGGCGGCTAGCTGGTCCCTGAGGGTGGTCAGGTCGGTGCCGGCGCCGTCGCCGACGGCCGGCAGTTCGGGCAGTACCCCGTGGAAGGTCGCCGCGGTGCTGAACTGGTTGACCCCGGTGAGCACCTTCATCCGGCCGCGCGCCGAGGGGTAGGTCTGGCTGATCGGGGTGGAGCCGGTCAGCGCCTTCCACTGGTGCGGGTAGAGGCTCACCACGGTCTGGGTGGCGGTGCCCTCCCGGGCGGTGGTGGTGAAGGCGTACGTGGTGGTCACCCGGCTGTTGGTCTGGTCGTAGACGTACGAGACCCGGGTGCCGGTGACATGGGCGTGCGCGTAGCGGCCGTAGGAGGCGGCCAGTTCGGTGCGCTGCGCCGAGGTGCTGCCCGCGGTGGTGGGCAGCAGGGCGACGGAGAAGTAGCCCTTGCCGGCCAGGGTGGACGAGATCTGGCCGCCGTTGACCGTCCAGCTCGCGCCGCTCGGGGCGTACGCGACGTAGTCGTGGCCGGCGACGGTGAAGCCGATGGTGGCGCCGCTGTTCGACCAGACGGTCGGCGTGCTGTTGGTGTTGACCACCGCGTTGCCGCCGGTGGTCTGGAAGTAGGCGAACGGCAGGCCGTGGCCGATGGTGGCGCGCAGGCTCCGGGTGCCGTCGCTCCAGTACGGGGTGACGGTCCAGTCGGTCCAGTTGGCGACCTTCACCGTCGGCGCGGCCAGCCCGGCCACTCCGACGCGGATGTCCTGTACGTACGGGTAGTGGAACTCGCCGACCCCGGTGGCGGTGCCGCTGATCGCGGGGGTGGAGTTGGCCGAGAACCCGAGCCCGTCGGTGAACGTGTCGTAGGAGATCGGGTGGGCGTGCAGCGGCTCGCTGTAGGCGCAGTCGGTGCGCTTGAACAGCAGCGAGGACCACCAGTCGTTGGTGGGCACGGCCCCGGCGGGGGCGTCGGCGGTGACGAACTGCCGGGGGTTGGTGGAGAGTTGGCCGCAGCCGGAGGGCAGCGGGCCGACCGGGGTGGTGGTGTAGCTGCCCGCGCCGACCGGGGCGGCCTCGGCGGGTGCGGTGTTGACGGCGACGGCGAGGCCGCCGGCTGCGAGGGCGAGGACGGTGGTCGAGGCGAGGGCCCAGAGGCGGCGGCGGTGTGGTGCGGGAGGTGTCACGGGTGCCTCCATCGCGGAAACGCCGGAGGGGGCCGGCGGCGACGCTGGTCGGATTTGGGCGGTTCATTCGCTGTGAGAGCGCTCTCTCACGAGGGGACGTTAACCGCTCTTCGAGACATGCGTCAATGTGTCCGACCGGTTAAGCCGTGATGTCGTGATTGGCCGAGGGGCTGGCCCGCTACCCGCGAAGGACCCGTCCGGGCCGGTCAGCCGCCCCCGCCGCCGGCCGCCGGTGCCTTCGGGCAGCCGCGCTTGCGGTGCCACCCGGCCACCTCGGCGGCCGGCTCCCGATTGCCGTCACGTCGCCACGAGTCGAGGTAGCGGGCCGGCCAGACCACCCCGCGCCGGATCCACCAGTCGCCCCGGCCCGTGCAGGCCGGCGAGATGCCGAAGTGCACGTGGCAGACGTTGTTGGCGTTGCCCGTCCGGCCCACGTCGCCGAGCCGCTGCCCGGCCCGGACCCGGACCCCGCCGTCGACGCCCGGGGCGATCCGGCTCAGGTGCGAGCCGTAGTAGCGCACCCCGTCGTCGCCCAGCAGCGACACCGACAGGCCCCCGTTGTACGGCCCCAACGGCCCCCGCTTGTCGAACCTGTCGACCCGGCTCACCTCCAGGATCGTCCCGTCGGTCACCGCCACCACCGGCTCACCGCAGTCCGCGAAGATGTCCGTCCCCGGGTACGCCGAGTGGGTCGGGTGGTAGTCGACGTTGCCGGCGCGTACCGGGAAGACGTGGCGCAGGCCGGTCCGGGGGGTCGACGCGGGCGACGCCGACGGCCGGGCGGACGTCGCAGCCGGCGCGGGCGTCGACGCCGCAGGCTGCCCGGCGGTGGTGGCCACCCCGGTCGGCTGGACCCACCCGGCGCTGGGCGCCGCGGTCGGCGGCGGCCCGCCCGCGCAGCCGGCGGCCAACACCGGCGCGAACAGCAGCAGAAGCGGGTACGCCGTGCGGGTGCGGCGCCGACGCAACGAGGGCGAGGACATCCGGTCATCCTGACAGAACGGCTACGGTTGGGGGCGACACGTCCTGGGCGTCCGGCCCGTTTCCGGGCAGGACGGCACACGGCGAAGGAGTGACGGCGATGACCTGGCAGCCCGGCCTCCCCGGTCACCCGGAGCCGGGGCACCCCGGCTCGCATGCCCCCTCGGGGCTCTTCCCCTCCGGGCCGCCGTCCCGGCCGACCTGGCGCGAACCGCACCCCGTCACCGGGGCGGGAGTCGCCTCCGGCGGCGCGCTCGCCGCCGCCTGGCTCGTGTTGTTCGGACTGCTCGGTGACGACGTCCCCTCGTACGCCTGGTGGACCCTCCTCGCCGGCGGGCTGGCCTGGCTGGCCGCCCTGGCGCTGGCCCGGTTCGGCGACCGGGGGGTCGCCACCGGCGTTGCGATCGTCACCGCCGGCGGCTGGAGCATCGCCGCCGCGGTGGTCGCCGTCCGGTGGGCGACCGTCGCCGACTGGCCCCTGTGGTGAGACCCTGACCCCATTCCGGGCGAGGCCGGCGACCGACCTCGTGGCGATGGCCGATGCCCCGGCCGAACACCGCCGGTCGTGCCCCCGGCCTAAAACCGCCGGTCGGGGGGCCCGGCCGAACACCCTCGGTCGCGGCCCCGCTGCGCAGCGAAGCCCGCCTTGACGTACCCGCTCCGACGGCGCACCCTCGGCGTATGGCCTGGACAGACCCCCGGCTCGACCCCGAGCGGAGCCGCCGCCGCCTGCAGATCCTCGCCGAGTTGGCGGGGGCCCGCACGGTACACAAGCGGGAGCGGCCGCGGCGCGCGCGCAGCGAGCAGTTGCGGCAGCTGATCGCCACCCGGCGCCGCGTCGTGGGCTGAGCGGCGCCGTCCGCCCCACCACACTTTCCGCACGATTGGTCGGCCCATCGGGGCGTTGACCGGTCGCCTGCCGATTCGACCGGTTAACGTGCACGCGTAACGAGCCGGCGAGCTGTGTCAAGGCCAATTGGGGGGACCGTGTCGTACTTCGCTGCCGCAGTGGTGCGCGACGAGGGCGGCTGGACGACCGCCGAGCTGAGCCTGCGCGGTGCCACCGAGCTCGATGAGGTCGCCGACCGGCTGCGCGACGTCGAGCCGGACGCCGACCTTTCGCTGCTCTTCGTCGAGGCCGAGGACGCCTACCTGGTCGTCCTGCGCCTGGACGAGGACGGGGACCTGCGGGTCTTCGGCTCCGACTCCGCGTACGCCGAGGAGTCCCGGCTCGGCGCGTTGCTGGTCGGGGACCTCAAAGCGTCGGTCACCGGCTTCGACGACATCGAGGAGCCGCGCCCGAGCGCAGCCGGAGGCGACGACGACAACGAGCAGCCGGCCGCCGACCCCGAGGCCGACCCGGTCGGCGACGCCGACCTCCTGGCTGACCTGGGCATCCCCGCGCAGCGGCTGCTCGCCCTGTGCTCGCACGAGGGGATGCTGCCGGCCGACGTCACCGCCGAGGTGTGCCAGGTCCTCGGCTGCTCCGACGAGGTCGAGGAGCTGCGTGGCGTCTGACCCGCCGCTCGGCGGCGGCGGTGGGCCCGTCGACGCCACCGACCCGGCGCTGGAGATCGTTCGGCCGGGGCAGCCCACTCCCGGCTCCGTGGGCCGGGCCGGGCCGGGCGCCGACGAGGGCCTTGCGGACCCGACCGGCGCCGGCCGGCGGCAGCGGCACGAGCTGTGGATGCGCCGGGCCCTCCAGGTCGCCGTCACCGGCCCGGCCCCGACCGACTCCGCCCCCCCGATGGCCGACTCTGTTCCCGTGGCCGGCTGCGACTCCTCGACGGCCGGCGCGGTGCAGGCGGACGACGACGTGCCGGTGGGCGCGGTGGTCTACGGCCCCGACGGGGCCGAGTTGGCGATCGGGCGCAACGAGCGGGAGCTGACCGGCGACCCGACCGCCCACGCCGAGGTGCTGGCGCTGCGCCGGGCCGCTGAGCGACTGGGCCGCTGGCGGCTGGACGACTGCACGTTGGTGGTGACCCTCGAACCGTGCACGATGTGCGCGGGCGCCCTGGTGCTCGCCCGGATCTCCACCGTGGTGTTCGGGGCCTGGGAGCCCAAGACCGGGGCGGCCGGCTCGCTCTGGGACGTCCTGCGCGACCGCCGGCTCAACCATCGCCCCGAGGTGTACGGGGGAGTGCTGGAGGCGGAGAACTCCGCGGTCCTGCGCGCCTTCTTCCGCTGACCGTCGCCCCGCCCGCACGTCGCTCGGGCTCATGATCGCGCTCGATCCAGGATTCAGTGGCCGCACAGAGGCTCGGAGGCCACTGTTTCCCGGATCGAGCGCGATCTCGCGCGGTGGGGTGGTCAGGCGATGATCGTGTCCAGGCCGATTTCGACCATCTGGGAGAAGGTCTGCTCCCGCTCCTCCGAGGTGGTCTTCTCGCCGGTCTTGATGTGGTCGCTGACCGTGAGGATGGTCAGCGCCCTGGCCTTGAACCGAGCGGCGATCGTGTAGAGCGCCGCCGACTCCATCTCCACGGCCAGCACGCCGTAGTCGGCGAGGGTGTCGTACAGGTCCGGACGGTCGGTGTAGAAGGCGTCCGCCGCCAGGATCGGGCCCACCCGCATGGTGATGCCGCGTCGCTCGGCCACCTCGACCGAGGTACGCAGCAGCCCGAAGTCGGCGACCGGGGCGTAGTCGATCAGCCCGTCGAAGCGCATCCGGTTCATGTTCGAGTCGGTGGACGAACCGATCGCCGCCACCACGTCCCGCAGCTGCAGGTCCTCGCTCAGGGCGCCGCAGGAGCCGACCCGGATGAGGCTCTTCACGCCGTAATCGTTGATCAGCTCGTGGGCGTAGATGGAGGCCGACGGCATGCCCATGCCGGAGCCCTGGACGGAGACCTCCACGCCGTTCCAGCGGCCGGTGAAGCCCAGCATGCCCCGGACCGTCGAGTAGCAGCTTGCGCCCTCGAGGTAGGTCTCGGCGATCCACTTGGCCCGCAGCGGGTCACCCGGCATCAGGACCCGCTCGGCGATCTCTCCCGGCTTCGCGCCGATGTGCGTACTCATGGCAAAGATCCTGCCAGGCCGCGCGGGCAGATACCGGTTCGGCGTCCAGACCCGGCGTCCTGTAGCCTCGTCGGCGGTGGCGTGTCCGAGCGGCCTAAGGAGCACGCCTCGAAAGCGTGTGAGGGTTTGCGCCCTCCGAGGGTTCAAATCCCTCCGCCACCGCCAGCAAGCAGCCGAAACACCCGGTCGGTCCAAGCGGACCGACCGGGTGTTTCGCTGTCCGGTCTCAGTTCGGCTGGCCGGCGAGGCCGCGCACCGGGCGGGCGAGGCCGAGTGCCGGGCGCGCGCACTCCGGCCGGGTCCGGTCGTCAGCCGTCCTTCAGCACGATGCTGTCGACGGGTGGCGGCCGGCGCGGCCTCGGCTTTCCCGCAGTCACCCGGTCCGCGAAGAATTCCAACAACTCCCGGTGGACGAAGATGTAGCCGTCCCCGACGTCGCGCAGGAAGAGGCACTGCACCGCGTGGTCGAGGAACGGCCGCAGCGGTCGGGGCAGGGCATCCTCGCGGGCGAGCCGCCGACGGACCAACCACTGCTCCACGATCGGCCCGAGCGCGATGGCGGTCAGCACGTACAGGGTCACCGACGTCCAGACGAGCAGGCCGTACCGGACGCCGTCCGCACCGCTGCGTGGCCAGGCCACCAGCAGCCCGGCGGCAGTGCCGGTGATCACGCCGAGGGCCGGTGCCGCGCGTAGGGCGAGGCGGAGCCGCCCGCGCAGCACGGGGCTCGGAATCTCCCGGCGCGGGGCGTCACCGGAGGGGCCCAGGCGATAGAGATGGAGCGCCAGGACGCTGGTGACGCTCATCGCGAGCAGCGTGGCGAGGGCGAGACCGAGCCAGTACGCCAGGCCGGTGAGCAGACCCACCCAGCCGCCGGCGAGGCCGGAGCCCGTGCCGACCACGAGCGTGCCGGCGACCAGCGACCATCCGACGACCGGTTCGTAGCTGACCTCCGTGAACGCCTCCGCCGTGGCGGTCAGCCAGTTGGTCCGGAAGGCACCGTAGTCCTCCGGCCGCTGTCCCCAGCGTGCGATCAGGTTGAGGCTGTCGTACTCGGCGAACGCGAGGCCGAGCGCCGTCAAGGCAGCTGCCAGCAGGCCGGCGGCGGCACCGGGCCAGCCGATCAGGGCCGCACCACAGAGACCGGTCAGCAGGCCGACGGTGATGCTGGATGCGGCCCGGCTGCGCAGGTCGTCGTCCTTGAGGGGCCAGTTCTCCGACCAGTCGGGCGCCACCAGGTCCAGGACGAAGATGGACTGCTGCCGCTCCCGCATCCGGTCGCCGAGCAGGTAGAGGTATCGGGTGGTCTGCTCGGGGGAGTAGGCCGGGTGCGGCCGGTGCCGGAGCATGGTCTCGGCGTACCGGGCGAAGAGCCGGTCACGTCGGCTGCCGGTGCCGGCCTGCGGGGCCGGACCGTCGGCGTAGGCCAGCGCCATGATGCTGAGCAGCAGCGGGGACCCGGTGAACTCCCACAGCTCCTGGTCCGCCGCCAGGACGGCCCGTAGGCCGGCGAGGGCGGGCCCGGCCCGATCCAGGTGTCGCTCGATCTGCGGCCGGGTCAACGGCTGGATCGTGACGGTGCCGTAGAGGGGTAAGCCGGTGCGGAGCTGCTGGTACTCCGTGTCACGACAGCAGACGGCGATCGGGGTGAGCGGCTGCCGGGCGTGGAACGTGGCGATCGCCGCCACGCACTCGTCGCGGCTGGCCGCCACGACCTCGTCGAGCCCGTCGAGCAGGGGCAGGATCTCACCGGCCTCGACCCAGGCGGTTGCCTGCCGGGACGGGATCCCGTACCGCTCGGTGAGCTGTTCGGCGAGCCACTGGGTGAGGGGCTGGCGCCGCGTCGCCCACGACGAGAGGTTCAGCACCACCGGAACGGGCGCGTCCCGGTCCGCCTCGGCATCGTCGAGCAGTTCCCGCGCGAGTTCGAGCAGCGTGGTCGTCTTGCCGGCGCCGGGCGCTCCGAGGATCACCACGGCGTGGTCGAGCTGCCCGAAGAGCGCCGCGATCGACGTCTCGTCGTCGAGGGCGTCGGGGTAGCCGTCGCGGTGGCTGGCCCGCAGCGTCCACGGGTACCGCCGGTCTTCGGTCGACGCGGTGAAGCCGAGTTGGAGCCGCGCCTCGCGATGCAACGAGCGGTCCAGCACGCTGGTGATCCAGTAGCGGCGTACCCGGTCGAGCAGCACCCGGCGGGCCCGCGCGGCGGGCCCGCCGCCGACCGGCGCGGGCTCGCGGGCCCGCCGGGTCTCGACGGCCGCCAGCGCCACGACCACGACGGGCAGCAACGGCCAGGCGATCCAGAGGTACGGGGACAGTCGGGCGGGCAGCACCCCCGTGGCGACGTTGGTGACGACGGCCAGCAGGGCCCCGCAGACCACCGAGAGGACGACCGTGATTACCCGACGCATGCGTCGTCTCTACCGTCTGCTCCGCCTCGGCACAACCCGTGATCGGGTACGCAGGGCACGCTGGATGGCCGCGCCGGGTCAGCAGGGGCCGTGGCCCTCGACGAAGAGGCGGCGGGCCCAGTCGGCGTACCCCGCGATGATCTTCCGGACCGTGCGGCCGTCGTGCAGGAAGAGGTACGCGCGGTCGCCGCTGCGGGCCAGCAGCCCGTCGAACCGGTGCGTCCCCTGCGGAGCGTAAAGCCGGCTGACCGTCGTGTAGCGGGACCGGGCCTGCTCAACCGGGGTGCCGACGGTCACCCCCTCCGGGGTGCGTACCGGGTCGTCGAGCCAGAGCAGCACCAGCCGGTCGTTCACGAAGATCGGGCTGACCGCCTCGTGGCCGGCGAGCGTCGGCCCGCACGCGTCGACCTCGGAGCGGAGTATGCCGCGCCGGGTCAGGTCCGCCTCGGTGTCGCCGAACTCGACGTTGCGCAGGCCGTGCAGGCCGACAACCTCGTCGGCGCCGGCCAGTTGGTCGGCACCGGGCGGGTCGGGTGGGCGATGGTCGCCGCCGGCGTCGACCGGCCCCTGTGGACGTACGCCGCTGCCCGCGATCCAGGCAGCCGTCAGTAGTGTGGCAATGAAAACGAATTGTCGCAATTTCATGGAATCCCCCAGTCCCCAACGGGACCGGGGCGCTCAGGTTGCTGCCGAACGGCGGATTCCTTGATTTCCCACTCCTCGGCCAGCTCGTCCCAGTAGTCGGCGGTCAGTCCGCGCCGCCCGTGGGTCAGCCAGCCGTCGGTGTTCCGCTCCAGGTGCAGCCCCAACTCGGCGAACGGGTCGATCCACCGCCCCGGCTCGGCGCCGATACGGGTCAGCGCCGCGTTCAGCGGCCACCGCTCGCGCGGCGAGTCCAGCACGTCGTCGAAGTGCGGCCCCCAGCTCACCGCGCCGGCCAACCAGACCACCGACGCCTGCCGGCCGAGGCCGCCGGCGAATTCTGCCTCCAGGTACGCCACCGGCCCCCGCCGCGACCACCCGGCGAGCAGACCGGACAGCACCGGCGAGAGCACCAGCTCGAACGGCCGGTCGGGGCCGGGCTCGTCCACGGCGAAGTCCGGCAGGGACCCGGTCAGCTCCTCGACCAACTGTGGGGTGACCGGCAGCAGTGCGAAGTCCTGGCGCAGCGCGGCGAGCACCGCGTGGTCCAGGCCGACGGTCTGCTCGCGGAGCAGCTCGACGTCGGCGACCACCGCGCTGAGCTGGTAACTCATCGGACTCCTCCGTCGTCCACAGCCTGTGGATGGAACATGTGTACGACCGGGAAGGGAGTGCCGGTGCCGCTACGGAAGGTACCGGTTCCGCGCGGCGACGTCAGGAGCCGTTGACGAGGTAGCGGGGTGAGCCGATGGTCAGGGCGATGACCGGCGCGCCAACCTCGCGCCGCACCGAGGGCAGGCGGATCGCGTCGGCATCGTCGGCGGCTCCTCGGATCGGCGCTGGCCCGGACACCCGTATCTAACCGGTCGCCGGTCGTGCGCGGTATACGTGCCGGGTATAGAAGTCTCCCGTGGTGAGAGCCGGGAGCGCAGCTCTCTTTGCGCACTTGCGTCTCAGGGCGCAAGCCTCTATTTGGCCGCGCTCCCGTTGCTGTCTCCCGCCGAGGTCGGTTGGGAGCTGTGCGGGGCGGCACCTTATTGGCCGTCCCCATGGTTCAGCCGGATGAGTCATGAAAGGGTGTCCCGATGAGCGCCACCTTGGCTACGAATCACCGGGTCGGCTTCCTGGGCGTTGGCTACGAGGGCCGCTCCATCGACGAGTTCGTGACCGGCCTCGTGGGTGTCGGCGTCACGCGCCTCGTTGACGTGCGGATGATGCCGATCTCTCGGAAGCGCGGCTTCAGTAAGTCGGCCCTCAGCCAGGCGCTCGCGGCACAGGGCATCGCCTACGAGCACCGCCGCGAACTCGGCAACCCGAAGGAGAACCGCCCCGGCTTCGGTGGCACCCCGGAGGAGTTGGAGTCAGCGCGCGCGGTGTACGCCTTGCGCTTGCACGGGGCCGAGTCTCTGGCAGCGCTCGACGCGCTCGCTGAGACGGCGCAGCGTGAGCTGATAGCGCTGCTCTGTTTCGAGGCGGACGAGAGCCGGTGCCACCGCCAGGTGGTGCTGCACGCGCTCGAAGACCGGATGCCTAACGTTTCGGCCAGTACACCCCGAGCACACTGAAGACGTGGACGCGCTTCGCCTGGTTGCCCACGTAGAAGGCGACATCGCGGGTCGGCGCGCACATCTCCCCGAGGAACTTCGCTTCCAGCGCTTCCCGAAGTGCGGCGTCCGAGTAGCCATCGAGCCGACGCTGTAGCGCGACGAGTTCCCAGTCGATGACGTGCTGCTTGTGCCCGTTGCATCCGCGGTCGTGGCAGCGATAGTGGTATGCCGCCTTGAAGCGCGGCGCTCGGAGCGGGGATCTGCTCCGGTCGCTGAAGAGGTCCGGCTGACTGGCGTAGGCCTCGATCTTGCGTTGCTCGTCCACAGTCCAACCAGGGTGCGGGGTGACCTTCAGAGCATGAACCTCCTTGGGACGCACGAGGGCCAGTGACTGGGCGTCGGCGTGCTCCTGGGCCTCGCGATTGAGCCGGCACATCGAATCCTCGACGGCCGGGTCGAGCAACGGCTGCCGCGACCGCCAGCCGTCGAGATGGCGCTCCTTCTGAACCCGTTCCATGATCGGCTTCCAGCTCTCGCGCCGCTGGTCCTGGCGTGCCGGCTTGGCGTCAATGGAGATGATGTCGTACTTCCGGAACGCCTCGTCGCTGTCGAGATGCCTGAAGTTGATCGGGTAGAGGCGTACCCACGTTGGTCTCAGCACGTCCGTCCGCAACCCTGCTACGCAGACGGTCTCGCCGTACTTTTCGGAGGGATTCGGCGCAGCTTTGACAGTGATCAGGAGTTGCAGTCGAACGGTGCGGTCGTTCGTCGGCTTCGGGTCAGGCCCGGCCTCGCTGGGACCGAAGAGCGACATCTGGGCCACGCGCACCTCCAACTGACGTGTCTTTGCGTAATCGTGTGATCACGCTCGGATTCAGGTTCTCATGGGAGGGCCCCGCAGCACAGGGCGTGACATGCACGTAGTTCAAGACCGAGAGCGTTCAGGGGTCGCGCCGCCGGAGGCGCTGGGAGGGGACACGACAAAAGACCCCGACCGTGATCGGTCGGGGTCTGGCGTCTGCCCTGGTGGGCGGGCGGCGGCGGAGGATACGAGATTCGAACTCGTGAGGGTGTAAACCCAACACGCTTTCCAAGTCTGTCGCCCGGCGTTCGCCAAGCATCAACGCCGTGCAGGCCAGCAGCGCTGGCATGGGACGGGTCAAGGACGGAGAGCCCCGAACGCGGGCGAACGAGACGACAACTGAGACGACGGCCGGCCCTCCCACGCTTTCGAGCTCTGTGATCATGCGTTCGGGCTGTTCCCACGATGCCCGCGACCAGTCATGGCGCGCCCTCTGATGAACGACACCACGCATCGGTGTACCGCAGCGAACGAGACCAGAACTGAGACCACGCCTACCAGGTGCCGCCGCTCCGCATGCAGACCGGTTTGGAGACCGCCTCGCCATCCACCTATCTGCTACGAAACTAATGTCGTACCGCTCCAGTAGACTCCCGCCGCTTGTGTCAAAGACACCGACGCTGGAGTGCCAGATTTGGACCAAAAGAGCATTTTCGACAAAGTCGACTTATCCGTAGTCTCCAGTGAAGCCCCGCCCTGGGTTCGCGAGGTTACGCCGGAGCTACTTGCCAAGCGCAAACGCCGAAGAAGGAAGTTCCGCTTTCTCGACTTAGTCGGCCTCGCTGCATGGTCATACATCGCAACTAAGCTGCTGATATTCGACGTCGACCGCTTTGTAGTCGCGAGCATCGCCCCCGGGCTAGCTGGATATCTAAAGTTTCGACTAGTCGGATTCATGATTATTCTATCCGTGGCAGCTGTTGCCTTCCGCCGCCACTGGACATCAATTATTTACGTGTCCCTATACCCTGCAGTTCTACTATTCTGGAAAATCCCTCACCTGATCTACAGGACCCGAAGTTGGATTGTTTTCCTCGGGGCATTCAATCTTGCCGCAAGCTTCTTCCGTGACTTCAAGTTCAACATAGTATCGAAGACCCTAGCTACCATCGCCGCCCTTGTTGCATTACTCAGCACAAGCGGCCCCACAACAACTGCTGCACTCATCGTGCTACATGGGATTCTGGCGTGGATTACCTTTAGAACAGTCAAGTTCTCCCTAACCCCTTCCCGCTTCCTGTTGCTTCAGCGGAAGTTCATTGACCGCACGAGCGAAGGCGCGATCATTAATCAGATCACATCCATCAAGCCAGAGCTTCAAGACGAAGGCGTAGAAAAGTTTGATCGAGGGCAGTTTACAACTTTCCACACAACCCTTTCCGTGGCAGTTCTATGGCATAAGGGAATCTATTTCTGGGCCTATCAACTTGAGCGATACAGGCAGAGCGCGACTTTGCACGTCTTCGGGCTAGCCTCCTACTTGTGGCTCTTCCTTCAAACCGTGTTCGTGTTCTCGCTAACGAATTACGCTCTACTTAGAATCATTCCCTCATCCTTCAACTTCGAAGAAAAGCCAACATATGTCAAGATTTTCTGGTATTCGTTGAGCTCGCTGTTCGTGAACGGCATTGATGGGCTCTCGCCCAGATCCGATCTGGCCATAGGCATCACCATCTTCGCCGGCTTTGCAGGGCCATTTATTCTTGCCGTACTGGTTCTCCATTTCATCCAGAGCGTTCGCCAGGCTCGACAGGATGCAGACATTCGTGCAGCTGTCGGAGCAATGAAAGACGTTGCACACAGACTGGACGATAGGCTTCGCGTCGAGTATGGAGTTGGTGCAGATGAGGCTTTCGTGCGCCTGCAGAGCTACGGCCGGAACTTGATTTCTGGTGTCATCGAGTTCGTTGCACTGCGAATTCCTAGCGAATTCGAATCTGGAGGCAACGAGAAGAGAGATGAAAATCGGTCGAGCTAGACATGTCGCCCAACACCAACCACAAGAATCCGTCAAGCTTTAGGAGCCCCCATGCCCCGAAGGACCATCCAGCACGTTATTGGTAGCCAAGCGGTAGCTGCCGTATCGGCCATCTGGACAGATGTCGGGGCCGCAGTTGAGGAAGTGCATAACGACTACGGCGAAGATCTCTTGGTACAGACCGCTCTTGAGGGCAGGGTCGACCCTTTCAAGATCTGGATTCAGGTTAAGGGCCGGACTCGCCTTAAGGTGCCAAGGAAGAACAGTGTTAGAAAAATCAGAGTCTCACGAGAGCACGCCTTCCGCTGGGCAAGCAGCCTAGACCAAGTGATTATCGTGCTCTGGGACGTAGATGAAAAGCGTGGCTGGTACGCACGACCTCGGCAGCAGGTGGTCCTTTACGAGCTTCTGACCTCGGATCGCGACCAGGTTGCAATAGAGTTCCGAGAATCGGATACTTTCGATGCCCGCACCGCCCAGCTAATCGCTTGGGAATCTAGAATGGACAGCATTGCCGGGCAATACTTGGTCGCACGGGAGGGTGAGACCTGGTTCGATCGCCTCGCACCGGATGAAGTCAAGGCCAGTTCAAAGAACACGGTTAAAGAGTCATTCTTTATCGCCTTCAACTTCTTGCGGCTAGTCAGATTCATCGAGGACGACGGCCCGATACAAAGTGCCCAAATCGCAATTAGAGACTACTGTCTGCGGTTCAAACAATACGACCCCACCTCGGGAACCTCGCCCGCTGAGCCGCTATTCGAAGATGCAGCCACCCTAGACGATGCTTTTGATCAGATAGTACACCTGACGTTGATGGCGCACGTGCAAGATTTCACGGGGGGCGTTCCGATCCCACTGGCCTTGATAGGCGACTGTGTCGCGTTTGTAGGAACCTTTCTTCTTCAGGGTAAGTCCTTGGAAGATTGGCTCTCGCCGCCCGACCCTTTCTTTGATATACCTTTCTAGATCTACCCATCCTGGGAGCTCTCTGCGCCAGCGGAGCGACGGACGCGCGCCCTGGCGGCGGCGCGTTCGGCCCGTCAAGGGCCGCCTTGAAGACGTACAGAAGCTCTGGCTGGGAGAGCCCTCCGACACCCGGCCGTTATCGTTCACCCGCCGTTGATCCCGCTGGCAGGATGGGGTTGCGCCGCTGAGCTAATCCGACGCCGGCTAGCACAGCCACCGTTCCTGCGAGCGTTGACCAGGTGACCGGCTCACTCACAATCAGGGCACCAAGCACCACCGCGACAACAGGAAGGAGGTAGGTGGTGGTGCTCGCCGCAGTCGGCCCCTCGTCCTCGATAAGCCGATAGTTGAGAACGTAGGCAGCGCCAGTGCCAAGCAAGCCAAGTACAAGTAGGCTGGCAACCGCGTCGAACCGCCATGATGGCGTTACGAACCCCTCGACGGGTAGAGCAAGCCCTACGAGAACCGCGCCGGCTGCAAGCTGACTTGCTGCCAGCGTGATCGCGGAAATACCTCGGCCCGCAAGGAATCTGCCCATGTAGACGTAGCTGACCCCGTAGCTGGCTGCGGCGGCGAGGCAAGCTGCCCCTCCCCAGCTTGCTATCTCGCTAGCGGACTGCCACGGCGAGAATGTGAGTATGGTTCCCACGAACCCGAAGAATATTCCGGTAGCGCGCTTTAGACCAAGAACGCGGTCCGTACCGACCAGAAATGCGATAAGGGCGGTCCAAAGTGGCGTAGTGGCGTTAAGTACGCCTGCCACGTTGGAACCGACCGTCTGCTCACCTATGCCGAACAGCGTGTACGGGACGGCATTAGCCACGAGAGCAGCGACGAACAAGTGCCCCCACGTCTTGAATCCAGCCGGCCACTTCAGTCCTCGCATCCTCGCGACCGGTGCCAGCACGACGACACCGAGCACGAGGCGTACGAACACGATTTGCACCGGAGTGAAGCCGCGCAGCGCCAGCTTGATCCATAAGAAGCTTGACCCCCATAGCAGGGCAAGCAGAGCCAGCCTGGCTAGGCTACTGCGGCTCATCCTAACGTTCTCCTAGTCCTCTACGGGCATCTCGTAGTCAAGGCCGTTCAGGTCAGCGCGCATAACGAGCCGCGTGACCTCGAACGGCCGCTTCTGGTCATCAAGACCCGTATGCAGAACCTCGATTACGGGCACGCCCAGGGGAACCGACAAGCCTTTCGCCTCTTCTGGCGTTGGCATGCGCGCCGAGATCTCTTCCCGAATTCGCGCAATGGGGTAACCCAGTTCCTCGAATCTGGCGTAAATACTTCCTCGCCCTAGCGTTTTCTCGCTTGCGAGGGGTGAAGCTCCCGCAACTGCGGCCGGAATATACGTGACGCCAACCTGCACCGGCTCTTCATCCGCGAAGTACCAATTCTCACGCCGGATCACCACGTCTTTGGAACGGTCAAGGCCGAGCCGCTCCGCTACGTCCTCCGGTGGCGCATCCTGCGTCACTGATCGGCACTCGACCCGTGGCGAGCGACCCTGCTTGGTGACCTCGATTCGGAACGGGGAAAGCCCCGTCTCCCCACGTAGCCGACGGGAGTAGCGGTTGGCCCCGAGCCTCATCAGTGCCGGCCGACTCCGTACGAACACTCCCCGCCCGTGCTGGGCATCTACCAGCCCTTCCGCTTGCAGCAGGGCAACCGCCTCCCGCGCAGTGTTGCGGGCAGCGCCGTAGGCCGCAGCAAGCACCCGCTCCGACGGGAGCTTGTCCCCTGGCTTCAACTCTCGCTGCGTGATCCGCTCTCTCAGATCATCGGCCATCCGCCTGCTTGGTAGCCGTTTGTCCTGTTCAGGCCCTTCCGCCATGGTGTCCCACCTCCACACAGAGCCTAGCGCAACTGGCTCAAGCCACCCCTTGACAGGAGCGCCGCCCGGCACTCAAACTGGCTCAAGCCAGTTAACTGGCTCAAGCCAGTTCCGGTTTGACGCCCGCGATGGTCTGCGCCTCGTGCGTGCTCCATCACCCCCGCACCTGGAGGTTTCCGTGAGGAAGCACCCTGTCCCCATCGAACCGACCGCCGCCGACCTGGCGGCGATCGAGGTCGAGTGGCCGCTGATCGCGGCCGAGCTGGACCTACTTGACGCTGAGATCACCCTGCTCTACGCCGAAGACCACGGAGGTCCGTCGCCGCTGGACTGGCGGCGGGTCCGCCGCGCTGAGGCCCGCTTCACGCGTACGGCCACGGCGACCGTTCGCCCGCCCTGGAGTGCCGACGGGTGCGTGCCGCACAGTCTGGCCGTTGTCGGTTGGACCGGCTGCGGCTACGGCTGCGAGATCGTGCGATGCCCCGATTGCGGTGGTGAGCAGGTGCTTCACCGGGCCGAAGACGGTTGCCGGGCCAGCGTGGCTCACGCGGAGGTTGCGGCATGACCCCCCGCACCTGGACCGACCCGAGCGTGCTGGACGGCATCGCCGCCGGGGCACCGTGGGCCGACCCCACGATGGACCCCACCGTCATCGACTGGCCCGCCCGGCAGGCCGCCGCCCTGGTGCCGTTCGCCGTGGTCGACGGCCGTCCGGTCAACCCGCACGCCCCCACCGGGGTGCGCTACGGCCGCAACCTGTTGGGGCACTGGGGTGAGCAGGTCTGCGCCGACGCGATCGTCACCGCCACCGACGACGAGGGCACGCGCTGGCTACTCATGGTCGAGCGTGGCGACGGCGGCGGATTCGCGGTCCCCGGCGGCTACGTCGACCCCGGCGAGGACCCCACCGCCGCCGCGTTCCGCGAGCTGGCCGAGGAAACCGGCCTGACCCCCGACCCCGCCGACCCGTGGGTCACGACGCTGCCGCCCCGGTACGTGCCCGACCCGCGCGCGTCGGACGAGGCGTGGATGGTGACCGTCCCGACCCGCATCGACCTCGGCGGCGGCTACTCCGCCCTGCCCCAGGTGGCCGGCAGCGACGACGCCCGCCGCGCCGAGTGGGTCATCGCCGACACCATCACCGACCTCGTGCACGACCTGGCCGACACCTTCCACGGCCGCCTCTTCCCCGCTCACCACGACCTGCTCGCCGACACCCTCGCCCGCTGACCGAAGGGACACCCGCCATGACCGCCCCGACCATCAACGGCACCCGCTACCCGCAACCCGTCGACGCACTGCTTCCCGCCGCCCGTGACCTGTCCTTGCCCGCCGGGCAGCAGTTCCCGTCGCGGAACCGGCTGATGCGTGAGTTCCACATCGGCGCGGCCAAGGCTGATGACCTGCGCTCCCGTTTGGTCGCCGAGGCCGAGGCTGCGCGGGAGCGGCCCAGCATTGACGAGACGCGGACCTACAACCTGATTCGAGGCGGTACCGGCGGCATGACCGCCGCCGACCTCGCCGACGCGGCCCGCCGGGTAGCGGCCGACCCGACCGCATCCGACTACATGCGGTCCACCGCCCGCGACGTGCTCGCCGACGCCGCCCCGGACCCGGTGCCGACCTCGGTCGTGCCCGAGTCTGCGCCGCCGGCCGAACCGGACCCGACCCCCGCGCCGGAGATCACGCCCGCCGAGGCGGACGGGCAGGCCACGACGGTCAGGTACCCGGACACGCCCGCACCGACCGACCCGCCCGCCCGGCCGCGCGCCGCCGTGGTGTGGCCGGTGGTGCTGCTGGCCCTGCCCGCGTTCGTCGCGATCTGGGGCGGGTGGGTCGGGCTGGGCAAGCTCACCGGGTTCGGGAAGGTCAACCTGTTGCCCGGCATCGGGTCCGGGTGGGTCATCGACACCGCCATCACTCTGCCCATCGGCGTGGAGACGTACGGGGCGTTCGCCCTCTACGTGTGGCTGTCCGGCCGCGTTCCCGCACCGGCGGCCCGGTTCGCCAAGTGGTCCGCCCTCGGCTCCCTCGCCATCGGCGCGCTCGGCCAGGTCGCCTACCACCTGCTGATCGCCGCCGGGATCATCTCGGCCCCGTGGTGGATCACCACCCTCGTGGCCTGCCTCCCGGTCGCCGTGCTCGGCATGGGCGCGGCCCTGGCGCACCTGATGCACGCCCACGACTAGCTACGCCCGGCGGCGCGGCCCATGGCCTCGACAACCGTGCCGCGCCGCCGGCCCACCGAACAGCCCGCAAGGAACCGCCGGGGGCACCCATGATCCCCCGTCACCCACCCCGCACCGCAACCCCGAAGGGAACCCCACGATGGGCCGCACCAACCGCGCATCCGGCAATGACCGCATCGACGTCCAGGCCGGGCAGATCCACGGCCGCTCGGAGAGCAGCAAGCCCGCCAAGGACACGACGAAGGACGACGACAAGCCGGGCCGCAGCACGAACACCGTCACCGGCAACGCCCGCGTCGGTATCCAGGCCGACACCGTGACCGGCCCGATCCGCATCCAGTTCTAACCGACCCTGGCCCGGCGGCGCGGCACCTGGCGACCAACCTTCGCCGCGCCGCCGGCCCTCACCCGACCCTGACGGATCAGTTGGAGGAACCCCCATCATGACGTCCCCCGACGACAACAACCGATTCGACTGGCAGGCCGCCGAAACCGATGTGACCGCCGATGCCCCCGACACCAACGTGGTCGACCTCGACGCCGCCCGCGCCGCCCGCACCAACCCCGACGACGCCGACGGTGGGCCGGCGCTGGTCGACTCGCCGGCCGCGCAGCGCTCGCCCCGGTTCACCCTCGACGGGGCACGGGCCGGGCAGCGCCGCCCGATCCTGCCGGCGTGGTTGCGCTCGCGTGCCGAGCTGGTCGACGTGATGCGGTGGGCGGTGGGGCACCTCCTCCACACCGCCGCCTACCACGCCACCCGCCTGCCGAAGTACGGCGGGAAACTCGCCCTGCGCGCCCCGGCCGGCGCGGCCCGCGCGATCTCCGGTGCCACCCGGTGGGTGTTCGACTGGGAAGGCGAGCCGCTGCGCCAGTCGACTTCGCAGACCCGTGACGGTGAGCTGTACTTGAAGCTGTCGCGCCAGCGTGACCGGCGGGTGCGGTGGCGCGGCATCGTCGCCGTGTTCACTCTCGCCGTGACCCTGGCCGGTGGCGTCACGGTGGCCCTGGCCCCGTCGTGGGCGCGGTGGGCGGTGCTCGCCCTGCTGGTCACGTTGTGCGGGATGCTGGGTCAGCCGGCCGATAAGCCGTTGCTCGACACCGCCGTGGTCATCCCTCGCGTGGCCCGGTTGACCTCGGATGTGGTGGTGCGCGCCCTGGCGGTGCTCGGCATCTCCGGCATCACCCAGGCCATCGCCAAGCAAGGCCACCGCGCCATCGGCTTCACCGCGCCGATCACCCGGGACGGCCCCGGCTGGCGGGCCGACATCGACCTTCCGCCCGGCGTCACCGCCGGAGACGTGATCGAGCGCCGCGACCGGCTTGCCGCCGGCCTCACCCGCCCCCTGGGCTGCGTGTGGCCGGAGGGGCAGCCCGAGGTGCACCCCGGGCGGCTGCTGCTCTGGGTCGGCGATCAGGACATGGCCGCGACCCCGCCGAAGCCGTGGCCGCTACTCAAGGCGGCCGGAGGGTTCGACCTGGGCAGGCCGGTGCCGTTCGGCACCGACCCGCGCGGGCGGATCATCTCCTTCGAACTGCCGTACACGAACCTGCTCATCGGGTCGATTCCCGGCTACGGCAAGACCGCCGCCACCCAAGTCCCGATGCTCGCCGCCGCCCTCGACCCGTACGCGGAACTGTGGTGCTTCGACTTCAAGGGCACCGGCGGCCTGGACCCCCTGGAGAAGGTGTCGGCGCGGTACGCGTCGGGGCAGGACGACGACACCGCCGAAGAGGGCCTGTTGGCGTTGCGGGAGCTGCGCAAGGAATGCCAGCGCCGCGCCGCCGTCATCAAGGGCCTGCCCAAGGCGGTGTGCCCGGACAACAAGGTCACCCCCGAACTGGCCCGCCGCCGCAAGTTGGGCCTGCACTGGCTCGTCGTCGCCCTGGACGAAGTGCAGGAACTGTTCTCGCACCCGGAGTTCGGCAAGGAAGCCGGGGAACTGGCGGAGAAGATCATCAAGCTCGGTCGCGCCTTGGGCGTCATCCTCGTCGTGGCCACCCAGCGCCCGGACGCGAAGAGCCTGCCGACCGGGGTGTCCGCGAACGCCGGTACCCGGTTCTGCCTACGCGTCATGGGCCAGATCGAAAACGACATGATCCTGGGCACGTCGGCGTACAAGAACGGCATCCGGGCGACCATGTTCGCCAAGAAGGACAAGGGCGTCGGCTACCTCGTCGGCGCGGCCGACGACGCGCAGATCGTCCGCACGTTCTACGTCGACGGCCCCACGGCCGAGAAGGTCACCGACCGGGCGCGTGCCCTGCGGGAAGCCGCCGGGACGCTCACCGGGCACGCCATCGGCCAGGCCGCGGCGACCCCGGCCGCACGGCGGGACACCCTCCTCGACGACATCCTCACCGTCGTTCCGGCGACCGAGGGCAAGGTGTGGGCGGAGACGCTGACCGAGCGCCTGGCCGACCTGAACCCCGACGCCTACGGGGACCTGACCCGCGACCAGTTGACGGCGGCGCTCAAGCCGTACGGGATCACCACGGGGCAGGTGTGGGGCACCGACCCGACCACCGGCAAGGGCGCGAACCGGCGCGGCATCGACCGGGCCGACATCACGAATGCGGTTGCGGAGCGTAACAAGCGGCGGGGAGACAAAGCCGCCTAACCCGGACGCCGTGTGGTCGCTAGGTCTAGCGGCACCCCCCGCTAGACCTAGCACCCCCGCTAGCGCCACATCCCAATCCTGATCAGCGCCCTAGTTCCTAGCGGCGTGAGCCCCGCACACCCTGAAACCGGCCTGTGGAGGCAATCCGTGGTCCCCATCCTGCTGCTCGCTAGCCTCACCGCCCTCATATACGCAGCGTCATACCTGGCCGTGTGCGCGGTGTCCCCGTGGGGACGCTGCCACCGCTGCCACGGCCGCCGCTTCCACCGCACGGCCATCGGCACCCGCCGGGACTGCCCCCGCTGCGACGGCACCGGCATCCGCGTCCGCACCGGCCGCCGGCTCCTGGACTACGTCCGCGCCGAGTACCGGGCAGGCCAGCAGTGACCGCCCGGCGTGTTCAGCGCCGCCGCGTCGCCGGGTGGCGGATGCCCGCCGGGGCGGTCTACGTCGGCCGCCCCTCCCGCTGGGGCAACCGCTTCGGCACCGACAACACCCGGGCAAGTAGGGCCGGCGCGGTCGCTCTGTTCCGACTCTGGGTCGCCCAACACCCCGAGTACGCCGCCGCCGTCCGCGCCGAGCTGGCCGGCAAGACCCTGGCCTGTTGGTGCCCACTCGACCACCCATGCCACGCCGACGAACTGCTCCGCATCGCCAACGAGGTGCCCCAGTGACCCGCCGTGGCCGCGCCGACCAGCACACCGGATGGTGCGCCCGCGACCACCGCTGCAACCTCAACGAACACCGCTCGCCGGAAATCGTGGTCGACCTGCCCGGCCACGGCCGCGCCGTGCTGGTGCGGGTGCGGACCGCCGCCGGCCGGGAGCACGCCGAGGTGCGCGTCAGGGTCGCGCTCGCCCTCGGCGAGCCGGCCGCCCGCCGCCAGTTGGCCGGGTTGCTCGCCGACCTGCGCCAGGTCGTGAGCCGCGCCGCCGTCGCCGCTCACCCCCGACCCCGACCCCGGCGGGCGGCGTAGTGACCGGCCGGCGGTGCGGCCACTGGATCGGCACCGCCGGCCGCCACTGTGACCGCCCGAACGGCGTCCGCCTCTACCTGCAAGGCCCGCGCTGCCCCGCCCACACTCCCGCCGCACTGGCGGGGCGGCCCGAGCCGCCTTCCGCACCCATCTATCCGCCATCGACCGAAGGAAGGGACCTCATGCCCGACCCTGACCTGTTGGCCGCCGCGCTCGGCCACGCCGCACGCGGGTGGCACGTCTTCCCGCTGCGCCCCGACGACAAGCGACCCGCGTTCCCCGACCACACCGCCGAGAACTGCACCCAGGCCGACCCGCGCTGCCGCGCTGCCGGCCGGCACCTCGGGTGGGAGCCTCGCGCCACCTGCGACCCGGAGCGCATCCGGCGGGCGTGGTCGACGCGCCCCTACGGCGTCGGTATCGCCTGTGGCCCGTCCGGGCTGGCGGTGGTCGACCTGGACGTGCCGAAGACCTCCGACGACACCCCGCCCGCCGCGTGGGCCGGTGCGCGTGACGGCCTGGACGTGCTCACCACCCTGGCCGACCGCCACGGCGGCACCATCGACGCCACGTACACCGTGACCACCGGCCGGGGCGGAAGCCACCTCTACTACCGCCACCCGGCCAGCGGCCCGCAGCTGCGCAACACGACCGGCGACCGGGGCGGACTCGGATGGAAGGTCGACACCCGCGCCCACGGCGGCTACGTCGTCGCCGCCGGCTCCACCGCCGCCGGCCGCCCCTACACCGTCGACCTGGACACCGACCCCGCCCCGCTGCCGGGCTGGCTCGCCGGGCTGCTCGCCCCCGCCGAGCGACCCGCTCACCGGCCGATGCCGGTGGCGCTGCCGGCCGACCGGCGCGGCCCCTACCTGGCTGCCGCGATCCGCCGCCAGGTCGCACACCTCACCGCCGCCCCGGACGGACAGCGCAATCACGTCCTGTTCACCAGCGCGGTCGCCCTCGGCCAGCTCGCCGCCGGTGGTGCGCTCACCGCCGACGACGTGAACGCCGTCCTAGAGCCGGCGGCGCTGTCGCTGGGCCTGCCGGCCGGTGAGGTCACCCGCACGATCGCTTCCGGGCTGCGCACCGGAGCACGTAACCCCCGCCACCTGGCCAACACGGGAAGGGCCGCCGCATGAGCACCCGCCTACAGATCGGCTCCGGCCCCGACACCATCCGCGTGCTCAAAGCCGCGCTCACCGAGGGACTGTTGCCCGACACGTACGTCTCGGCCGGGTCGCTGGTGCACATGGAAGCCGTCTCCGGAGGGCTGGCCACCGCCGCTGACGAAGACTCCCCGCTGCCGGTGTCGGCGAGCATGCTCAACCCCGCCGGCCTGGCCGGGTTGCTGGCCGAACACGCCTACGTCTACCGGGTCAAGACCCGCAAGAGCGACACCGGCAACCCCGAGATGTTCGAAGACGAAGTGACCCCACCCCGCGACATCCTCTCCTCCGTGCTCGCCGGCAAGACCTGGCCCGGCGTGCCACCACTACGCGGAATCATCGGCGCCCCCGTCCTACGCCGCGACGGCACCCTGTTGCAGCGGCCCGGCTACGACCCGGCCACCGGCCTCTACCTCGCCTCCAAAGTCGCCCTACCCCCCGTGCCCGACCAGCCGACCCCGGAGCAGGTCGACGAGGCGCGCACGTTCCTGCTCGGCCGGTTCCTGCGGGACTTCCCCTGGGCGTCCGCCGCCGACCGCGCCAACTACGTCGCCTTGCTGGCCACGCCGATCCTGCGGCACTTCACCCGATCCCTGACCCCATTCGCGCTCATCGACGCCACCATGCCCTCATCGGGTAAGACGATCCTCACCGCCGGCCCCGGCATGCTCTACGGCCAACGCGTCATGACCTGGGCCTACTCCGATGAAGAACTCCGCAAGTCCATCACCGCCGTTCTGGCGGAGCAGATCGGCGTGGTCATCTGGGACAACCTCGCCGAGGGCACCGTCATCGACTCCCCGGTCCTGGCCCAGCTCGTCACCTCCGGCGTGTGGTCCGACCGGCAGTTGGGAGCGTCGCGCAACGTCGCCACCGTCAACGACCGGCTATGGATGGCCACCGGCAACAACCTCCAAGTCGGCGGAGACATGGCATCCCGCACCGTCCGGGTGCACCTCGACCCGAACATGCCCCGCCCCGAACTACGCGACCAACGCGGCTTCGGCATCCCCCAACTCGACCATTGGATCACCGACCCGGCCAACCAACTCACCGTCCTGTGGCACCTCCTGGTCCTCGTCCTCGACTGGACCCGCCGGGGAGCACCCCGGGTCACCGGGTTGGCGATGCGGCAGTTCACCCCCTGGGCGCAAGCCCTCGGCGGGTTCCTCGCCCACCACGGCATCGACGGGTTCCTCACCAACGCCGCCGACATCCGCGAAATCGACGAAGACGAAACGCGCTGGCGCGCGTTCCTCACCTGCTGGCACGACCGCCACGGCGGCCGTGCGATGACCGCCGCCGAGCTGCGCCAGGACGCCGAACCGATGCACCTCGGCACCGACGCCCACGACCCGTGGGACGGGCAATTCATCACCACCCACAACGGCCGCCTACCCAACCCCCTGCAACTCGGCCGGCTCCTCACCGGCCAGGCCGGACGGTGGCGCGGAGAGCACGTCATCCGGGCCGGCAAGAACGACCGGGGCGACCGCTCCGTCTTCCGGGTCGAACGTCACGAGGGATGAAAATCGCTGAACCATCTCCGCATCTCCGCAACGCCGCACCGACCCCCCACTACCAGGGGAAACACTCTGCGGAGATCCAGAAGGCGAGGATCATCGATCTCCGCAACTCCGCAGAACTTGCGGAGATCAGACCTCCTTTGCGGAGATCACCCCTCGGAAGGTCTCCGCATCTCCGCAAGCATTCGCCCAGCTCACAGCCATGTTTGCGGAGATGCGGAGATGCGGAGATGCGGAGATGGTTCAGCCCTCCCACGCAGAGAACCACGCACCAACGCCCACACCCGTAACCACACCGACCACTGAGAGCCGCGCAGACGGTCGACGAATGGCCGAACCCATGCCGCCAGAGATCTTGGCGCTACGGCGCTCTCAGCAACCTGCTCTATTCGCTCCTGTCGATGCATGCCACGGAAACACGGGGAGAAACATGCCCAGCACCGACAACCGCGTCGTCCTGACCATCGAAGAAGCCGCCCAACGACTCGGCATCGGCCGCACCACCATGTACGCCCTCATCAAGACCGGCCAGATCCGCACCGTCACCATCGGCCGCCTCCGCCGAGTCCCCACCTTCTGCCTCGACGAGTACGTGCGGAACCTGCTCGCCGAACCGACCCACCTCGACAACGCCGCCTGACGAAAGGAGACCGACGAGTGGGACGAAAGCCGAACGGCGCATCCAGCATCTACAAGGGCGGTGACGGCTACTGGCACGGCCGGGTCACGGTCGGCGTGAAGGACGACGGCAAGCCGGATCGCCGGCACGTTCAGGCCAAGACCGAAGCCGAGGTGATCCGCAAGGTTCGTGCCCTGGAACGGGAGCGCGACAACGGCACGGTTCGGAAGCCGGGTAGCCGCTGGACGGTCGAGAAGTGGCTTACACACTGGGTCGAGAACATCGCCGGCCCGGTGGTCCGTACGAACACGCTCGACGGCTACCGGGTCGCTGTTCGTCGGCATCTGATTCCCGGGGTCGGTGCCCACCGCCTTGACCGCTTGGAGCCGGAACACCTGGAACGGCTGTACGTGCGGATGGTGGCCAACGGCAGCGCGGCCGGCACCGCCCACCAGGCGCACCGGACCATCCGCACGGCACTCGGCGAGGCGGTGCGCCGTGGGCACCTCGCCCGGAACCCCGCCGCGCTGGCCAAGCCGCCCCGCCTGCCGGATTCCGAGGTGCAGCCGTACTCCGTTCCAGAGGTACAGGCGATTATGCGTACGGCAGTGCCCCGGCGGAACAGCGCCCGATGGGCGGTGGCTCTGGCGCTCGGTCTGCGTCAGGGGGAAGCGCTCGGCCTGAAATGGCCGGACGTGGATTTGGATAACGGATCGCTGACCGTTCGCCGGGCACTGCTTCGACCGAAATGGCGGCACGGTTGCGAGGGGAAGTGCGAGCAGAAGTTGCCCGGCCAATGCCCCGACCGAGTGAACGAACGCCCGGTTGCTGCGGACACGAAATCCCGTGCCGGTCGCCGCTCCATCGGCCTGCCGGATGCCCTGGTCGACCTGCTGCGGCAGCATCGGAAAGAGCAGGACGCCGAGCGCGAAACCGCCGCCCAGCTCTGGCGCGATGAGGGCTGGGTGTTCGCCTCGCCGACCGGCCGGGCGATCCACCAGGCGACGGACTACGACGAGTGGAAACGGCTGCTCAAGCTCGCCGGAGTGCGGGACGGCCGGCTACACGACGCGCGGCACACCGCCGCTACCGCGCTCCTGGTCCTCGGCGTCTCCGGCCGTGCCGTGATGGGCATCATGGGGTGGTCGAACTCGGCGATGGCGGTCCGGTATCAGCACATGACCGACCAGGTACGCCGGGACATCGCGCAGCAGCTCGGCGGACTGCTCTGGGGCGACCCGCCGACCGGGCCGGGGGAGAAGGCCGCCGGACCGCCGCCCGACCAGCCGGAACAGGGCAAGTGAGACGACAACTGAGACGAGAGCGACCGTAGAGACGGTTCAGGGCCGGTCCCCGTGGGGGCCGGCCCTGTCGTTTTTCCAGCTCAAGAGAGCGGAGGATACGAGATTCGAACTCGTGAGGGTGTAAACCCAACACGCTTTCCAAGCGTGCGCCCTAGGCCACTAGGCGAATCCTCCGTGGGACAGCGTACAGGTCCGTCGCGAGCGGGTCACCCCACCACCCCCTGAAGATCGACCGGCGGTCGGGTAAGGTGGGTGTCACCTCCCGTGCGGCGGTATCTCGTGAACCTCCCCAGGGCCGGAAGGCAGCAAGGATAAGCGAGCTCTGCCGGGTGCACGGGAGGCCTTTTTTGTCTCCGGGCGCCGGTACCGTACCCCGAGGTCAGGGTCACGGGGTGGTGGGTGGTCACGCGTGCCCGACCGGCGCAGAATGGCTCGGTCGAGAGGAGGCGGGACGGGTGACACTGGCGCTCTACCGCAAATACCGGCCGCGCACCTTCGCCGAGATCATCGGGCAGGAGCACGTCACCGAGCCGCTGTCGCAGGCGCTGCGCAGCGGGCGGCTCAACCACGCGTACCTCTTCTCCGGCCCGCGCGGCTGCGGCAAGACCTCCAGCGCCCGCATCCTGGCCCGGTCGCTGAACTGTGAGCAGGGCCCCACCCCGGAGCCCTGCGGCACGTGCGAGTCCTGCCGCTCGCTGGCCACCGACGGCGGGTCCATCGACGTGCTGGAGATCGACGCGGCCAGCCACGGCGGCGTCGACGACGCCCGGGAGCTGCGGGAGAAGGCGTTCTTCGCGCCGGCCCAGAGCCGGTTCAAGATCTACGTCATCGACGAGGCGCACATGGTCTCGCCGGCCGGCTTCAACGCCCTGCTCAAGCTGGTCGAGGAGCCCCCGGAGTACGTCAAGTTCATCTTCGCCACCACCGAGCCGGAGAAGGTTCTCGGCACGATCAAGTCGCGGACCCACCACTACCCGTTCCGGCTGATCCCGCCGAAGACGCTCCGGCCATACCTGGAACAGCTCTGCGAGGCCGAGGGGGTCACCGTCGATCCGGCGGTCTTCCCCCTCGTCGTGCGCGCCGGCGGCGGCAGCGCCCGGGACAGCCTCTCCGTGCTCGACCAGCTCATCGCGGGTGCCGGCCCGGAGGGGGTCAGCTACCCCCGGGCCGCCGCGCTGCTCGGCGTCACCGACTCGGCGCTGATCGACGAGATGTGCGACGCGTTGGCCGCCGGGGACGGCGCGGCCGCGTACGCGACCGTCGACCGGGTCGCCGAGGCCGGGCACGACCCGCGCCGGTTCGCCTCCGACCTGCTGGAGCGGCTGCGCGACCTGATCGTTCTCCAGCAGGTGCCCGACGCCGCCGCCAAGGGCCTGATCGACGGGCCGGCCGACCAGATCGAGCGGATGGCCGCCCAGGCCCAGCGGCTCGGCCCGGCCACCCTGTCCCGCTGCGCCGACATCGTGCACAACGGCCTGGTGGACATGCGCGGCGCCACCGCGCCCCGGCTGCTGCTGGAGCTGATCTGCGCCCGGATGCTGCTGCCCGGCGCGGACGACTCGACCGGCGGTCTGCTCCAGCGCCTGGAGCGGATGGAACGCCGGCTCACCCTCGGCGTCACCGAGCCGCCGTCGGCCGCCGCCGGCCCCGCGCCGGTCGTTCCCGCCCCCGCGGTACGCCCGGAGCCGGCCACCCCGCCTGCGGCGGCTGCCGCGTCGACCGCGCCGGCGGCGGCGTCCGCCGCCCCGGCGGGTGACCCGGTCCCGTCCGCTTCCCCGGTCTCGGCGGCTCCGGCCGCGCAGGCCCCGCCCCGGCGGGAGGTTCCGTCGGCGGCCGTGATGCCCGACCCGGGCACCCCCGCCCCGCCCCGCCCCGGTACGGCGGCGCCGGGCGCGCTCGACGCGGTGGCGGTGCGCCGGGCTTGGCCCGAGGTGGTCGGAAAGGTCAACCGGACCAACAAGCGGATCGCCGCGCTGATGCGCGACGCAGTCGTCCGGGATCTGGCCGGCGACACGCTGCTGGTGACCGTGAAGTCGACGGTGCTGGCCAAGATGATGGCCGACCACGCCCAGGTGGTCACCGACGCGCTCTACGAGGAGCTCGGCGGGCGCTGGCAGATCCGCTGCGAGGTCTCCGGCGAGCGGGGCGGCGTGTCGATGGGGGGCGGTTCCCGGGCGGCGGCTCCTGCGCCGGCCGCGAGCCCGCCCACGCCCGCCCGTCCGTCGTCCGGTGCGCCGGACGGCCGTGGCCCCGCCCCGGCAATGCCGGCCGGGGCGACCGCGTCGGCCGGCGGGGACGACGAGTGGCCTGAGCCGGCTCGCCCCGGCGGTGCCGCGTCGGCCGCCGGCGCAACGCAGGACGACGGCTGGCCGGAGGCGGCCCGCCCCGGCGGTACCGATCCTGCCGGGCAACCCGCCGCAGGCGCGGGCGCGACCGCCCCGACCCGGCACCCCGCCGCAGGCGCGACCGCCCCGACCGCCCCGACCGCCCCGGCAGGGAACCCCACCTCCGGCGCCCCGACACGGGGTGCCGCTGCGGCACCGGCTGCCCCGCCGGTCAACGGCGCCACCGGCAACGGTGGCGGTGCGGGCGGTGCGCCGGTCAGCAGCGCCATCGCCGCCGCGCGGGCGGCGGCGGCCGGCCGGGGTCCGCGTACCCAGAACGGGGCCCGCAAGACCGCGGACGCCGACTGGGCCGGTGAGCCGCCCTACGACCCCGACTTCGACGGGCCCGCGCGCGGCGGCGGCGGGCGGCCGGGCGCGACGGCGCCGGGCACCCCGGCCTACGAGGGATTCGACCCGGGCGACGAGCCGCTGGACGAGGTCATCGACGAGCGGACCGCCCGGCAGTCCAGCGAGGAGCAGGCGGTGCAGCTGCTCCGGGAGGCGCTCGGCGCCGAGAAGATCGACGAGGTGGACGCCCGCTGACGCGGGTGTCGCCCGTAACCGGAGGACGAGCCCCGCCCCGACTAGGCTGGGCGCGGCCGAGCAGACGAGTGCGAGAAGGAGCCCATCCGTGCGCCCAGGTGGACAGCCGAACATGCAGCAGATGCTGAAGCAGGCGCAGAAGATGCAGCAGCAGGTCGCCAAGGCCCAGGCGGAGCTGGCCGAGGCCGAGCTGACCGGCACCGCCGGTGGCGGCCTCGTCACCGCGACCGTCTCCGGCTCGGGTGACATCAAGAGCATCAAGATCGACCCCAAGGCGGTCGACCCGGAGGACGTGGAGACGCTGGAGGACCTGGTGGTCGCCGCGCTGCACAACGCCGCCGAGGCGGCCCGGGTGCTGACCGAGCAGAAGATGGGCCCGGTCGCGGGCGGCATGGGCGGCCTCGGCCTGCCCGGTTTCTGAGCCGGGGCGACGATGTACGAAGGTGCCATCCAGGACCTGATCGACGAGTTGGGGCGGCTGCCGGGCGTCGGCCCGAAGAGTGCCCAGCGGATCGCCTTCCACGTCCTGTCGGCGGACCCCGCCGACGTCAACCGCCTGGCCGGCGCGCTGCGCAAGGTCAAGGATCTGGTGCGGTTCTGCACCACCTGCTACAACGTCGCCGAGTCCGAGCAGTGCCGGGTCTGCCGCGACCCGCGCCGCAGCGACGAGGTGATCTGCGTGGTCGAGGAGCCGAAGGACGTGGTGGCGGTCGAGCGGACCGGCGAGTTCCGGGGCCGGTACCACGTGCTGGGCGGGGCGATCAATCCGTTGGAGGGGATCGGCCCGGACAACCTGCGCATCCGGGAGCTTCTGATCCGGCTGGGCGGCGGCACGGTGCGCGAGCTGATCCTCGCCACCGACCCGAACACCGAGGGTGAGGCGACCGCGACGTACCTGGCGCTGATGATCAAGCCGATGGGCATCGCGGTGACCCGGCTCGCCAGCGGCCTGCCGGTCGGCGGCGACCTGGAGTACGCCGACGAGATCACCCTCGGCCGCGCCTTCGAGGGCCGCCGGGCGGTCTGAGGGTCCGGTTCCCGCCGATGGCGAGACGGTGGACCGCTGATGGCGTGCCGGTGACCTCCGTCGCGAGGCTGGTGCTTCTCGCACCCCGCGACGGAGGTCACCGTGCGAAGAATCTTGATACCTGTGCTCGCACTGGCGGTGCTGACGCCGTTGGTCCCCGACGAACGGCCCGCGTCGGCGGCGCTCCCCCCTCCGGCCGGACCGAGCGCCACCCCTCGCCAGGACGACCGTAGCGCCCCGTTGGCGCCCGACCGCGTCCTCGATCCTGACCGGAGTCTCGGGCCTGGCTGGCGACGGTCCACCGACCGGGCCGTCACCACCTCTGCGGACGAGACCGGCCTGCACGTGCTCGTGGCGGACACCAAAGCGGCGTACCAGTGGCGGACCGCCGCGACTCTCGCCGAGCCGGGCGTGACGACGGACCAGTGGACGGGTCAACTCTGCGTCACCGGCTCCGGCCGGCGAGCCGTCGTGGTCTACGCCCCGCGACAGTTCGCCAACAAGGAGAACCTGCTCAACGCGGGCGCTTTCGCGGCCGTGGTGGACCTGAACACCGGCGCGGTCACCAAGCTGCCCGAGCGGTACTCCCTGGCGTACCACAACCCGGGCTGCGCGGCCGGTGAGAGCGTGGCGCTGACCCGGCTGGAACTGCCGGCCACGGCGAAGGCGAACGCGGTGGCCCGGACGGTGCTCACCACGGTGGACACCCGCCGGCCCCTCGCCGGCCACCGGGTGTACGCGTCCGGCCAGCTCACCTCGGCTGTTCCGGTCGGAGCCTCGATCCTCGCCGCCAAGGGGGACGCGCTGGTCAGGGTCGACGGGAAGGGGAAGGTGCGGACGGCGGTCCGGACCGGTGGGGTGCCCTTCCGGCTGATGCCGGACGGGACCCGGGGCGTCGCCTTTCAGGTGACCCGGACCGACAAGGTCGACCTGCTTCGTTGGACTGGCGGCCGGCTCGCCACCGTGGCCACCGTTCCGAGTGGGACGGTGAAGCTGCGGGCCGGTGGGCAGGGCCGGGTCTTCGCCGTGGGGGCGCGGGCCGGCGCGAGGCTCGCCGGACGGAGCCTGCCACCTGGCTGGCGTTCCATCGACGCGCCACCCGACAGCGACGTTTCGCGGACCGGGGACCTGGTCGTGAACCGGGCCGGCACGGGTCGGGAGGCCGCAGGGCCGACGGCCGGCGGCGGAAGCGGCGACGGCCAGGCGGACCGGGTCCGGATCACTGCCCGGGTACGCAGCGGCGCGCAGGTCGAGTTCGACGTGGCGCCGTCGGTCGCTGCGGCCGGCCGGCGGCTGTCGCCCGCCGTCGGCGGGACGGTCGGCGTGGAGGAGCCGCGAACCACGCTTGTCGACCCCGACCCTGCCACGGTCGCCTGGGACGCGGACCGTTCCTGCGCGGTGCCCCGCAACGACCCGACGATCCAGGCGTACCAGCCCACTCGGGAGCAGATGGAGTGGGCGGCCGACCTGGCGGTACGGGGACAGCTCACCTTCCAACGGCCGGCCAACTGGTCGAACAACGGGTTACCGGCGTACTCCCCGCAGGGGATGTTCCCGTCGCTTGCCCTGTCCGGAGGCGGGTTCGTGCCGGCGCAGGTGTTCCTCGGGATCCTGGCGCAGGAGTCGAACCTGCTGCAGGCCAGCTTCCACGTGGTGGACGGTCTCGCCGGCAACCCGTTGACCAGCCTGGGCTACTACGGGCTCGACCTGATGAATCCCGACGTCACGAAGATCGACTGGTCGAAGACCGACTGCGGGTACGGCGTCGGCCAGGTCACTACCGGGATGCGGAAGGCCGACACCGGCCAGGTGATCACCGGCGTGCAGTGGGACTACACCAAGCAGAGGGCGGTGGCCTTGGACTACGCCACCAACGCCGCAGCCGGCCTGCGCATCCTTCAAGACAAGTGGAACACCACGCGCAACGCGGGACTGATCGCCAACAACGGGGATCCCCAGTACATCGAGAACTGGTGGTTCGCCATCTGGGCGTACAACACCGGTTTCTATCCGCAGTCAGGGTCGCAGCCGTGGGGGGTCGGCTGGGCCAACAACCCGAGCAATCCGAACTTCCCCCCGGACCGGCAGATGTTCCTGACCGCACCGCTCGACGTGCCGGGAGCCAACCCGCCGGTTGACGACGACATCGGATACGACAACGCCAAACACCCCAACCACTGGTCGTACCCAGAGCGGGTCATGGGCTTCGCGTACACCTCGCTGCGGCGGTACGACTACGAAACGCAGAGCTACGCCCCGACGTACGCCACGGCGCAGGCGCGCAACAAGTTCGTGGCGCAGCCGTCGCGTCATTCGTTCTGCGTCCCCGCTCAGAATGCCTGCGATCCGACCGTCTCCCAGGTGCCCGGCGACTTCCCGACGGAGAAGCCGGGTCCGTGCACCCGGAACGACCTGAAGTGCTGGTGGCACTCGCCCGTGACATGGACGGACTGCTCGATCAACTGTGGTCTGGAGAACCGCCGGTACACGACCGTCGAGCCGCGTCCGTTCGGCAGCAGCATCTACGACTCGCAGTGCAGCCGGACCGGCCTGCCGAGCAACGCGCTGATCATCGACGACATCGACAGCGCCGGCGCGCTGGGTCCGCAGGGCTGCGCCCGGGACTACACCCCCGCCGGGAAGTTCTCGTTCAGCTTCGACGGGCGTGCCGGGCCGTCCGGAGGAACGATCTATCCCGGCAAGGTCGACACCCACCAGCTCGGCGGCGGCTTCGGCGGCCACTTCTGGTTCGCGCACACCCAGGGTGCCACCGCATCGCCCGCCAAGGTGACCGGCCGGTGGACGCCGACCACCAGGTTGAACGGTTGGGCGAAGGTCGTGGTGCACATGCCGGACCACGGCGCGCACACCCAGCAGGCGCGGTATCGGATCAACACCGGGTCCGGGCAGAAGACGCGGTACATCCCTACCCGCACCGAGGCCCATCGCTGGGTGACCCTGGGGACGTACCAGTTCTCCAACCAAGGTGCCCAGTCGGTGGAGCTGGACAACATCACCGAGGACGGCACGGGGATCGAGGACATCGCCTGGGATGCCTTGGCGTTCGTGCCGCTCAGCGCCAAACCCCAGCACTTCGTGGTCGCCATGGGTGACTCGTACGGCTCGGGTGAGGGGGCCGGCAGCTACTTCTACGAATCCGACAACAACTACGGCAACCACGCGTGGAACGCCTGCCGGCGGAGCACCAAGTCCTGGCAACTGCTGACCCGGCTCCCTGGGTCGTCGAGCTCCATCGCCAGCCGGTTGGCAGCGCACGACCCGAACGTGGACTTCCAGTTCGTGAGCTGCTCGGGGGCGACCGCGGCGAAGATGAGGAACACCGGGATCCCCAGTCACTGGCAGAGCCCGCCGTCGAGCATCGGCGGCTACCACAGCGCTGCGGAGGGGCAGTTCCGCGAGATGTCCCAGGTCGAGTCGGGGACGCTGGACGGCAACACGACTCTGGTGCTGTTGTCGGCCGGCGGCAACGACGCCAACTTCGCCGGAACGATGACCTACTGCGCCGAGTCCTCCTGCGGCGAGGCGGCCTACGAGGCGCTGGTTCGGCAACGCATCGACAGCTCCGTGACGCAGGTGCGCCAATTGATCAACTCGACCGCCGTGGAGGCGCCGAACGCGACCATCATGCTGGTCGGGTATCCCCGGCTCTTCGCGGACTACCACATGGACTCATGCGTCTTCAGCAGGTTCACAAGTGGCGAGATGGACATGGTCAACCGGCTGGCGCTGTACATGCGGGACGGGCAACGTGACATGGTCGTCCAGGCCCGCGCGGCTGGACTGAAGGTTCAGTACACCGACATGGTCGAGGGGCTGCTCGACCACGGGACGTGCCGCAAGTACGACGTCGGCCACGACGTGCTGGTGCCGGACGACATCAACAGCGTCGTCGTCGGCCCGGAGGGCGAGGGCGACTTCCGCATGGTGGAGGGCGACACCTATGCGACCTGCGTCGGTTGGATCACCGCTGGTCTGAACGTCTGCCTCAGCCGGGCTTCCTTCCACCCGAAGGACACCGGTGCGGTCACGTATGCCAACGCCGTATCCTCCCGACTGTCAGCGGTCGGTTACAACTGATCCAGATCCGTGGGGGGCCCCCCGCGGGGGGGGGGGCGCCCCCGGCCCCGGGGGGGGGGGGGGGGCCGCGGGCCGGGGGGGGGGCGGGAGCCGGGCGCGCGGCCCCCGGGGGCGGGGGGGCGGCCCAGGACCCCAGAAACGCGCCGG
>NZ_JAPZLF010000030.1:0-43124 GCF_033804645.1 Micromonospora sp. RTGN7
ATCGTGGGAGATTGCAAAGATCTATTACCCCTCAGTGACTAGTGGCCGCTGGCCAGCCGGCGGCGGATGCGCCTTACGGCGTCGGCGGTCTCCCGGTCCATGGCCGGCAGCAGCGGAATCACATTTCCGATCATGGATGGCGCGGTGGTGACCCCTCGTGCGCCCTGGGCTCGGCGGATGGAGTAGACGATCAGGCCGGCGAGCAGGGACGAGGTTGCGAGGGCTGCGGCGGTACGGCCGATCGTGGTGTGCATGGGGTCAACTCCTCGTTGCTGTGGTGCAGGGGATTGGCGGCGCGTGGGTGCGGGCGCAGGGAGGTTGCAGTTGTGATGCGCGGCGGTCGCACGCTGCCTCCCCCGAGGGCCACGCTGTCGGTCCAGTGGATCAGACCAGAGCAGCCATCCTGACGCAGCAGGGCAAGCTGTGCGAGCGCTCTTCGATGCCTGCTCAGCGCCAACAACGATCAATGCCCGCGTATGTCCGCATTCACCTTGCGCGATTTGCAAATTGCGCGCCGTGGGATTCGCAGAATTAACTGTTCGCACGAGTGTACGAACGGTCAAGATCGCCGATCAGCGGGCCGACCTACACAGCTCAGAAGACGGTGAGGTCCGCCCGATCGGCCGGCATTCGCCGTCAGGAGAAGCGCAGCTCCGTCTGATTCGCCCGGTACAGCCCGCGCAGCCGGCCGCCCACGGTCACGACGATGACCGCGGTCGCCGCTCCGGGCTCGATGCCCAGCTCGGCCCGCTCCGCCTCGGTGGGCGGTCGCACCCGCACCCGGGCACCCCGGGGCACCGCCACGACTGTCAGCTCCGGTTCCACTGCCACCCGGGCACCGTATCCGCGCTCCATGACGATGAGGCCGTCGGCGACCAGCACGGCCAGGGCGCGGCGCACAGTGTCCCGGCCGACCGCGTGCTCCTGCCCGATGCGCTGGGTGGATGCGAGGCGACCTCCGGGTGGGGGCTGGCCTGCGGCGATCTGCTCCCGGAGCAGGTCGGCGAGCTGCCGGTAGACGGCCCTCTCCGCAGAGTAGTTGATCACTAATGGACAGTCTCACGGACGACTCACCTGGGGACCTAGGGCCCTAGCGCCCTAGCGCCCTCGTAGAGTGCGAGGCCAGGCACCCTCCGCTACGCCTGGAGGCATCCGATGGACGAGCGCCCGCACACCGGCCCGCTCCCGCACGCGCACCCAGTCGTCGACGGTCGGGCGCCGCTCGCCGACGGGCAGACCGTCCCGCAGCCGCCCCGCCGGCTGCCCCTGGCCACCCGCGAGGTCATCGCCGGCTGGATCTGCGCCGCCGTCGTCCTGGTGCTGCTCGTCGTCGGCATCGCCGGGCTGCTGCGGTGACCGCCGACCGCCGCGCCGGCGTCGACCTGGCGCAGCTCCGCCCCGGGGCGGTGGTGCACATCGACGGCCAGGCCTCGGTGCAGTTCGGCGGGGAGCGGGCGCTACGGCTGCGCCTGGTGGCCGTCGACGACCGGCCCACGTACTACGGCTGGGTGTGGCTGACCGGGTACGTGCTCGGGCCGGGCGGGGATGCCGTCGCCAAGCGGGAGCTGTACGTCCAGCTCGGCGGGCTGCGTCTGCTCGCGCCGGCACCGGCGGTGGTCCAGCAGCAGCGGCGTGCGGCGGCCCCGGTGCGGGTGCGGGCCTGACCGGGGCCGGACGCGCGACCGCCCCCGGCCGGCGTGGTCGGGGGCGGTGTCATGTTCGGGGTCAGAGGGCGTCGCGGTGGAGAGACCGCGCCCGGTTCCACGCCCGGCGGCCGAGCCGGAGCCGCTTGCCGGTGGCCCGACACCAGCGACACGGGCGCGACAGCGCCGGGTTGGACTTGCTGCGGTGGTGGGCTTGGCCGGAGCAGACCCAGCAGTCACGGAACGGCCTGACGACGCACGACAGGCCGTAGACCAGGGCAAGGGTCAGCAGGATGCAGGCCGTGGCGATGGTGCCTCTCACAGGGTCTCCCAGGGGGCGGTTTTCGGGGCCTCGGCGGGCTGCCGCGACCCGCGACCAAACGGGGGTTCGTGCTGGTGGGGGCCGGTCGCAGGGCTGGTCGCACTTCCGCGACCAGGAAGCGTGCCGCGACCAGCCCCCGCGACCTACTCGGCTTCGATCTCACGGCGCTGCTGCGCGGCGTCCAAGGCAGTACGGCGGGCGCCCTTGACGTTGCTCCGGCTGCCCTTCGGCTTCACGTCCTGCGACTCGACGCCGTACGGGGCGAGGGACTCGCGGACCATGTCGGCGGTGATCCCGGTATAGAACTCCGGGGCCAGCTCGGCGAGGCGTTCGGCGAGCACCGCCCACGGCAGGCCGGCCTCGCCCGGCAGTAGCACCGCCCGGGCGTCGGCGAGCATGTCCCTGGCCTGCACCCGCTGGACGTCGTCACCGATGACGGACTGGCCGCGCAGCTGGCCGGCGCGGGCCACGATCGCCGCGGTGACATCCGGCCGGGGAAAGAATGAGCGGGCGCTGCCCGGCTTGTCGACGCCGACCATGACGCCCCACCCGGCGTCCACCCCGGGCCGGTAGACGGTGCCGGTGAAGCCCCGCTTGTACGCCCCGGTGCCCAGGATCATGTCGTTCTCCACTTGGCCGAGGACCGACAGGCACCAGCGGGTGGTGATGCAGCGGGTGATGTTCGGCGGGAGGCTGTCCTTGTCGGGGATCTGCGTGGCCAGGGCGAAGATGATGCCCAGCGCGCGGCCGCGCTTGATGGCCCGTTCGCACGCCGCAGCGGCACCCGGCTGGTCCGCGAACAGCTCGTGGACCTCGTCGAGCAGGATGAACACGGGGTGCAGCCCGGAGCCCGGCTTCGCGGCCAGCTCGGGGGTCACCTTGCCGTGCGGGGCCTCACCGCGCTTCTTGGCGGCGAGGATCCGCTTCCCACGCCGTTCGCACTCCGCGAGCGCCCAACCGATGATGTCGTTGCCCGTCTCGAACGCCTCGTCGTCGACGCCCACCACGTACGTGGAGCAGAGGTGTTGCACGTCGAGGAAGTCCCCGACGCCCTTGAACTCGGCCACCTTCAGCTCCACGACGGGGTCGAGCATCGCGATGGTCAGCAGGGTGCGGGCGGCGTAGCTCTTGCCCGAGCCGGGCTGGCCGCCGATGAGGAAATTTCGCTCGAACAGCACGGTGGAGATGGGCCGCTGCCGGGCGTCGGTGGCGAACGGCTGCGGCTCGAACACGCTGGTCCGGGCGGCGGAGTCGGCGAGGGCCCACTTCGGCTGACCCATCTTCGACGACGGCTGGTAGCCGACCCAGAGGGCGACCTGGCCGGGGTGATCCGGGCCGACCTCCGGCCACACCTGGTCGACGGGCAGCCGTAGCGCTCCGGCGAGGCCGTCGCGCTTCTCCAGCAGCTTCGTGGCGACGATCGCGCCGGGCAGGTCGAAGATGGCCAGCCAGCCAGGTCCATCCGCGTGGATCGGGAATTTGAACTCGATGCTGCGCGGCTCCTTCACGCCGATGGCCAGGGCGATGACGGCGGCGCGGACCATTTCGGCGGTGAGCTTGGTGAACTTGGGGCCGATGCTGACCCGGTCCAGGATCGGCCGGTCCGCCGGCCGGCCCGCCCAGGCCAGCACGGGCACGCCGGCGGCGGCCAGCAGCGGCAGCGCCCACCCGGGGGCGAGCGGTGAGGCGAGCACGGCGATGACGGCGATCAGCGCCAGCAGGCCGGCGGCGACCAGCATCCACCGGAACCGGGCCTGACGCTCGCGGACCCGGTCCAGGGCCATCCACGCGGCAGGGTCGTCGCGGTTGGCGGCCTGCTGCCGCAGCGTCCAGTTGCCCTCTTCCGCGCTGGCCCAGTGGATGATGCGGCCGGTGCCGCGGACGAGGCCGACGGGCGCCCAGAAAGCCATCTTCGCGGTGTACTTCGGGCTGTTGTAGAGGTGCTTGCCGACCAGGTACGCGGTGTATCCGAGGGACCAGCGGGCCAGCTCCCTGCGCTGCTCGGGGTTGCGCAGCGCCGCGGGAATGATCGGGGGGCGGTCGTCGGCGCGCGCTTTGATTTCGGCGAACGTCGCCGGCCGCCCCGGCGGGTCGACCGGCTCGCCGAGCTGCTCAGCCTCGATGGTGTACGACTCGGCGTCGCGCTGCTGCGGCACGCCCTGGACGATGTCGTCGCGCCGGATCTGGTCGGTCATGTCGGTGACGTCCTCCGTGCGGGGGGTGCGGGGCCCGACCTGCTCGGCCGGGCCCCGCGCTGGGTGGGTCAGCGGGAGCGGCGCGAGCCGCCGCAGCTGCCGCAGGTCTTCATCGCGGTGCAGTTCGTGTAGGCGACGTTGCGGCCGTTCTTGTCGATGACGTCGTTGCAGCCCTGGGTGTAGTGCGGCACCCGCCCGGTGCCCTTGCACGCCGGGCAGCGCGTCAGCGCTTTCACGGCGGCGATCAGCTTCTTGGCCATCGTCGGGATTCCTCTCGTCGTGCCGTCCAGGCGTCTGGCCGGCTCCGCGCGGGCACCCGGTGATGGGCGGGTGCCCGACGGGGGCGGTCATGGATGAGGGATCAGCGCCGGTACCAGGGGACCCCCTTCTCCGCCTCGATGACGGCGGAGTTCGCCTCCAGGTACGCGTCCGTCTCCTCCGTGCTCTGAGAGCTCACGCGCGCCAGGTTCTCCCGCGCGTCCCTGTGCTTCTGGATGGCCTCACGCTTCTCTTCCCTGCTGGGCATGTCCCCTCCTCTTTTGTGGCTGCCAGGTGGTCTGGCCGCTCCCGCGTGCCGCCGGGTGATGAGCCGGCGGCCACGGGGGCGGTCAGCGCTCCTGCCGCATCCCGCCGGTGACCTCTCCCATTGCCACGCCGCCCTTGCTCGTGACCTTGGTGCCGCACGCGCCGCACGTCGCGGACTGGGTGCCGTCGGCGGTCTGGCGTGCGTTGCGCCACCCCTTGGTGTTGCCACAGTTCGTGCAGGTCAGCACGGTTGCCTCCGTCACGGTCAGGTCGCGATGATCAGCGCGGCCGGCGGCTTACGGCGGATCATCGGGCGTCCTCCCGGACCAGGTGGGCGAGGGCCGCGCCCATGCCGAGCACGGCTACGGGCAGGCACGCCACGGCGGTGGTGATCTGCCACGGGGCCGACGTGACCCCGGCGGCGACGAGCAGGTGGTAGGCGATCTGGCCGAGCGCGCCGACGATCAGCGACCCGATCGCGGACCAGCGGGCGAACCGGCGGGCCCGGTCGGGCACCCGCCCGGACAGCCAGACGTAGAGGGCGTACGCGGCGTACGTCTCGACGCCGACCGGCAGGGTGATGGCGGTGTCCAGGCTCACCGAGTCGGCGATCCCGGGGAGCGGGTGCACGACGCCGAATCCGGTGAGTCCGCCGAGTCCGACCCACCCGGACCAGACGGCGACGAACGCGGGCGCGGCGAGCAGGATCACTGGCCAGGCGACGGCCCGCCGACGGGGCGCGGGCGGGGTGGCCGTATCCGGGTGACCGACCGGCGTGACCTCGGGCGACACGTCAGCCGCCGGGAGGGCCGTGACGGGCTCCGGAGCGGGTTCGACGGCGGGCTGTGCCCGGGTGTCCGCCGGGGTGGGCAGGGCGGCCGGGAGGGTGCCGACCGGTGCGGCGACGGCCAGCTCGACCGTCCGGGCGGGGACCTCGGCGGGCACGCCCGGGGCGGGTTCGGTCGCCTCGGACACCCGGGTCTGCGCCGGCTCGGCGGCGGGTCCGAGGGGCACGTCGACCGGGTCCGGGCCGATCGGCTCGGCGTGGGCCCAGGGGTCACCGGCACCGGTGACGACGCTGTGCACGCGCTCGGCCTGCTCCCGATCGACGTCGAAGGCGTCGGCCACCTGCTCGACGGTCCAGCCGGCCTGGATGGCCTGGTCGAGACCGAGCGCGTCGCGTACCTGCTCTCGGGCGAGCAGGTCGCGCAGCTCTTCGGCCTTCGGCGCACCGATGTGGAACTCACGCATCAGCCGGTTCCGCGACGGCACCTCGCCCAGCTCGGCGGCCAAGTTCCGGGCCAGGGGAAGCAGCGCGTCGACCGGCTGCGGGTACTTCGTGCCGTTCACGGTGGGGGCGGTCATCGGGTCAACTCCTTCGGGCGGGCGCTGGCGGAAGTGCGGGTCTGCGCGGGCACCGGGGCGGCGGCCCGCTCGGCGGCCTGCTCGGCGCGGAACCAGTCCAGGTATGCCGAAGCGGCGGCCGGGTCGCCGTGGCGGTGCACCAGGGCGCGGGCGGTCAGGAACACGGCGGGCGGCAGGCCGAGCCCACCGGCGAGGATCAGCAGCAGCGGGTTCATCGGGTCATCTCCAGGGAGGTCGAGACGCACATCCCGCCGGCACCGACCTGGTCGGCCGAGCAGGGGCGCGTCGTGTGGTTGTGGTGGAAGGCCAGGGCCGCCAGGACGGCGCAGACGCCGACGACCCGGTAGACCCAGCGGTTGATGCGGGCACCCATCACGGGCACCTCCTCACGCGAGGGGTGAGCGGAGCGGAGGGGTGGCGCGGGTCAGCGCAGGACGTCGCGCAGCAGGCCGGCGTGGGCGGCGAACACGCCGCCGCCGTAGGCCATGTCCAGGTGCCGGACGACGCAGGCGTAGTCCACCGCGCCGATCCACGCCGCCCGGCGGGCGTCGTCGAGGCCGGTCACGTCCGGCAGCCGGTCGCCGACCATGCCGACGTCGATGCGTAGCGGGGTGGTGACCATCCACGCCTCGTCGCTCGCGCGGGGGTCGGGGACGACGCGGGCGGGCAGCACCCGCAGTCGGCAGGTCGCCGGGCTGACGATCAGCCCGGTCTCCTCGCGGAGCTCGCGGATGGCGGCCGTCACCGGGCCCTCGCCCGGGTCGCAGTAGCCGCCGGGCAGCGCCCAGCCGTGGCCGTCGGCGCGCTCGACCATCAGCAGCCACGGCCATCCGCCGTGCGCGCCGGACGTGCGGGCGATGACCAGGGCGTCGGCGCACCGCTGCTCACCCCAGTGGCCCAACAGGTTGCGGCCGTACCGGATGCCGGTCGGCGCGCCGGGGCTGACGGGGCGGCCGTCGACGACCTCGAACGGGACCAGGGCGAGGGCCTGGCGCTCCGCCCAGTCGATGCTGGTCGGGTCCATCGTCGGGTCCGCCCAGGACGCCCCGGCGGCGATGCCGGCCAAGACGGACGGGTCGGTGTACTCGTAGCGGGGCAGCGCGCTCAGGGCGTCGTGGTGGAAGATGCGGGTCATGGGTCGGGGTCCTCTCCCGTCCTAGGCCCCCGGTTGGCGTTGCAGTCGCCGCCCGGGGGTCGCCCCGTCTCCGGGGCTTGTGGGTGTTATGACACCCACCGTACAGTGGGTGTTATGACACCCGCAAGCCCCAACCCTCCGCGCCGTTATGACACCCTTCCGACCGTGAGTAAGGGGACGTCCCTCCAGAGCTTCCGCGTGGCCAGCGACCTGTGGCGACAGTTCGCCGAGCGCGCCAAGCTCGCCGGCACGAACCGGTCCGAGGTGCTCCGTCGCTTCATCACCTGGTACCTAAGGGAGCCCGACGCCGAGTTGCCGGAGCGACCCGAGCCCCCCGCCTGATCTCCTCCGAACAGACGAACGCCCCCGCATGGCCTTCCGGCCGGCGGGGGCGTTCCGTGTTCAGAGAGGGCAGGAAAGCGTGTTCCTACTCCGGGGCGGGGGCGGGCCGGGCGGCCTCGACGACGGAGCGGCGGAACACCCAGGCGGAACCGACCTGCGCGCCGACGAGCTGGGCGGCCTTGATTCGCTTGTGGACTGCCTGCTTGCTGATGCCGAGGATGTCGGCCGCCTCCTGGAGGGAGACCAGGTCGGGGATGCGCGGGTCGCGCGGCGGGGTGGCGGTCATGTCCACACGGTACACCACGGTTGACGTGCGTCAACTCCAAGTGAGGTGAGAAAGTTGTACTGATCAGGGATTCTCGGTTGACGTTCGTCAACCAGATGGGTTAGACTATTGGCACAGGCAGGGAACACCGAACGAGAACGAGGGAGACGGACATGACGAAGGCAGACCGGAAGATGGCCGAGAAGATCCGCACCGGCCGCGCGGCCGTCAAGTTCGCCGGCGTCCGCTGCCTCGGCAAGCCCGACGAGTACTTCGACGGCGCCCCCGCTGCCCGCCACTACCTCCTCACCGCCCGCGCCGAGGCCGCCCTCGCCCCCCGCACCGTCCGCACCACCCACACCGGCCGCCGGGTGCTGATGCGCCGCACCGAGCGGCTGCGCTGGGTGTGACCACCCCCGGGGCCGGCCACCCGGCCGGCCCCACCCCCGCGACCGCACCGACCGAAGGGACCGACCATGCAGCACCTGCCCATCGTCTGCGCCGGCGAGTACGCCGACGACCGCCCCCTCGCCGTGTTCGCCACCGACCCCGACGCCCAGCGGTACGCCGACCTCTACAACCTGGAGCGCGGCTACGGCCTGGAGGACGGCGACCGGGCCCGCGTCGAGCACCTCCCCGCGCACCCCGCCGGCGACCCCGGCAGGTCCGGGCACGCCATCACCGTCCGCGAGGCGCACTGGTCGTGCACGTGCGGCCGCACCGACTGGGCCGGCACCGAGATGGGCGCCCGGGAGCAGGCCGCGCGGCACATCGCGCACTGGATCCCCGCCGCCGAGCAGGTCGCCCTGCCCGCGTGACCCCCGGACGCACTGCGGCCCCGGCCTCCCTGGTGGAGGCCGGGGCCGAGTCGTCAGCAGCGGTCAGGATTGCGCTTTCCCACCCCGCCGCCCGTAGCACATCCCGGGCATGATCAGGGCGTTATCCACAGGCGGCCCCGCTGTCCACAGGCCCGGGTCGCGCCCGGCCCCCGTCGGGCATCCTGACCGGGTCGGCGCGGCCACCCTCCAGCCGCCGGCCACACCCTCGGGAGGTGGGGCGGCACCGGTCGGCAGGCCACCGACGTCCGGGCCCGGACACGCAGACGCCCCCGCCCACCCCGCGAGGGGCAAGCGGGGGCGCTGTCGTGCGGACTACACGTCGTCGTCCGGGCCGCCCTCGACGACGAGCAGCTCGTGATCCGTGTCGCCCAGCCGGTACCGGCCTGGGGCGAGCACCACCCCGCCGGCGGTCAGGGTGGTGCCGTCCCAAGTGATGTCCCCCGGCGGCAGAGCGGCCGGGGTGGTCTCGTCAGCGTCCATACCGGACACCGTAGACGCGACGACGCCCCGCCGGCCGGAGCCAGCGGGGCGCGTCGAGGGATGGTCGGCACCGGCCGGGAGCTCACCGGCGGCACCGCGATCGGGAGCCTACTGGGCCGCTGTCGCCTCCCGGACAGTCCCGCCGCCCCGCCGCCGCTACGGTGCCCCGATGATCCGTACCTTCCCGGCCGCCATCGTCGTCCTGGCCGCCGTTGTCCTTGCCGGCTGCGGCGGCGACCCAGCCCCCTCGTCCCCCGTGCCACCGGCCAGCTCGCCAGCGCCGGTCACGTCAGCGCCGAAACCCACCGTCGACCCGTACAAGGCGTACCTGAAGATCGCTCCCGCCGACGCGCCGAAGATCAGCCGCGAAGACGCGCAGGCGCGGGCGCTGCTCGGCTGCGGCCAGACCTGGGCGCCGGGCACGGTGGACGCGGCGCTCGCCGAGGCGTACGCGGACCTCTGCAAGCCTCGCTGACCCCGGACACAGCGAGCGGCCCCACCTCGGCGAGGTGGGGCCGCTTCGTGTGAGCTGGTCGGCGGCTGGCTCAGGAGCGGCCAAGATCCGGCCGCGGGGTGTGCCGCGCCAGGTACCCGCCGATGCCCGCCGCCGCGGCCGGCACGAGCGGCGCGACGAAGATCTCCAGGACGTCCGGCAGGTCCGTGAGCAAGGTCGTGTCGCTGACCCCGTTGACGACGGCCAGGCCGCCGAGGGCCAGCAGGTACGTCCACGCGGCCGACGACTTGACCTTCGCCTCGACGGGCGCGGCCGGGGTGGTGGGGGTGGTCATGATGCCTCCAGGGTTGACGAGGCCCGGGCCACGCTGGTCCGGGCCGAGAGGGGTAGAGCAGGGTCAGCAGTGCAGGTCGCGCAGCAGCTGCTCCTTGGCGCGGGCGAGTAGCTCCCCGGTCGGGGTGGTCGGCGGCACCTCCCGGTACGCGGCCACCTCGGTCCGGAGCACCGTGCACTGCCGCCGCGAGACATGCTCCGTGTACGCGATGCACGCCCCGGCCACGGCCAGCGCCGACACGAGGGCGGCCACCAGCGCGTACCAGACGGGGACGGGTCGCCTGTGCGGGCTCACCGCTCACCCCCCGCCGAGGGTGCGGACGGCAGCGACGGCGAGGGCGGCGGCGGCTCCGGCGAGGCCGGCACCGACGACAGCCCACCGCCCGGGGTATGCCCCGCCAGCCAAAGCTGCACCACGCCCGGCCCGGCCATCAGGGCGGCGGACACCAACAGCGGCGGCCAGCCCGCCCCGGTCACCACGCTGTACCCGAACCCGGCCCCGCCCAGCACCAGGAAGACGATGTCCCGCAGCCAGGGCACCGGGACGCGTTGCTGGAGCGTCACTCACGTGCCTGGCCCGGGCCTGCGGCGGCGAGCCGGGCGGACAGCTCGTCGACGACCCGGCGGGCCATGTCCGGTGGCACCGCGGCGGCGATGGCCTCCGGGGTGAGTCCGGCCGCCGTGAGCGCCTCGGCGAGCCGCTCCGGGCCCAGCCCAGCGAGCACCCCCGCGACGATGGCCGGTTCGTCGGTCCAGTCCCGCCCGGCCAGGGTGGTCACTCCGGCGGCCATCCCGTCGAGGCGGGACATCATGTAGTCGAGCTTCGCCACGACGCTGTTACCCGCCGCCGCCGCGCCCGCGCCGTCCGGGTCGACCCGGCGGCCCATGCTCGACCCGCCGCTGAACATGGCCGCGTGCACCGCGTGGATCTCGCTCTCGGCCGTCTTGCTCATCTCGTCCTCCTGGGTGTCTCCGAGCGCGATCGCGAGGATGCGCTCCATCAGCTTCGTGTTCCGGCAGTGCCGGCGGTCGAGGGTGAGGTGCCAGTGCCACAGGTGGCTGCTGTCCGAGCTGGCGGCGCGGTCGCGCACGTTGTCCCAGCCATCGACGATCTTGTTGCCGTCGACGTTGCCGTAGAACTCGCGCACCTCGTCGATCTGCCCGGCCTGCATCGCGGCGAGCAGCCGCTTCGACTGCGCGATCATGTCGGCGGCCGACGCGGGGGTGAAGTCCACGCCGGCGATGTGCCGCTCCTGCTCAACCGTGAGCCCCGACTGGACGGTGTACGTGCGGTTCGTGCAGTGCCGCGACCGCCGGATCCACTCCTGCGACCGGTGGGCGCCACGCAGGTGGTGGCTGTCGCCCTTCGCGCCGAAGGCCGCCCGAGGTCGGTTGGTGCGCCGGCACAGCTCGTCGCCGAGCCAGTCAACCTCCGGGGTCACGATCTCCCGGTTCCAGTACGGCTCGGCTTGGAGTTGGGCGTACGTGGGCATCAGGCCACCTCCAGGATCATCAGCACGAGGGTCGTCGTGGCCGGCAGCACCTCGTACTGCGAGGCGGCCGTCGCCCGGCCGGCGAGCTTGATCGTGTGCGAGCCGGCCGCCGCCAGCGTCCCGGTCCAGGTCTGCGACACCGAGCCCCGCTCGGACACTGCGACGCCGCCGAACGCTGCCAGGGCGGTCTGAGTGGCGCCATCGACGACGAGGCGGCCGAAGCAGTCGTTCGTCGTCGCCGCGAGCTGGTTGAAGTCGTAGGCGGCCCACGCCACCCAGACCGCCCCGGCGGCCGTCGTGTTGAAGGTGATGCCACCGCCGGGTAGGTCCGTCTGCGTCGCGGTCAGAGCCAGGCTGGCGGACGTCGCCGTCGAGTAGACGACCGGCTGCAGCCGGTTTAGGCGGGCGGCCGACAGGTCGTCACCAGCAAGAATGGTCATCAGTCTCTCCTTACAGGGCTGCCACGGCGGGCTGCCACACCTCGATGGGGGTACCGGCCGCCCACGTCCGCTGGACGCCGTTAGCGGCGCGGACCGCGACGGTGGCGGTCTGCGGACTCGACGTGCCGGTGATCGCCGACAGTCGGACCTGCTCACCGCCGAGGCGGATGTCGAGCGGGTAGCGAGCCGGGTCGGTGGTCCAGGGCCCGGACGCCGGGGAGCTGGCCAGCAGGATGGTGGTCGCGGTGGCGTCGATGTCGGCGGCCAAGGTGGAGCCGCCAGCGGCCGCCCGCTGCTGCCCGCCCGCAGTCGCCACCTGCCATGGCGCGGCCGGGATGACGTTGAGGGTGGCCGTCCACTCCCGCCGCCCGTGGTACGTCTCCGTCGCACCCATCACGAGCTGGTCGACGACGCCGGGGACGCTCTGCGGCGGCGGGTGGACCACCTGCACCCGGGAGCCCGGCCGCACGTCGCACCACGCCGCGGCCAGCTCCGGATGCGCGTACAGGTCTATGGGCAGGGACGGATACCGCACGTCCTGGACGGAGTGCCGCCGCAGCCACCACGCCGCATGCCCGTCCAGCAGGGAGTCGTCGAGGTGGTTGACCGTGGTGGTGCCCTCGATCTCGCCCTGCCGGGCGATGAGGGCCTCATCGCGGACGGTCGCCGACGACCCGCCATCCCGGGACACGGTCCAGGCGTTGCGGCGGTTCGGGTCTTCGGTGGCCGGGGCGAGGTCCCCGCCGAGCTGTCCCGCAGCGGCGTCGATCACGAGCACCGGCGGGGCGTTGTAGAGGTCCACCCGGGGCAGGTAACCGAAGCCGTAGCCCTCCTCATACAGCAGGCCCTGGTCGGAGTCGGCGCACTGGCCGGCCAGCTCCGCCCAGGTACCCGCCGGCTGCGGGCCCATCCGGGTAATGCCCTCCTCCGCCACGGTGGGCGGCGTAAAGGGGAGCCCCTCCTCCGCGCACAGTCGGGCGAGGCGCAGGTGGGCGGCCTCGCGAGCCCACGGCTGGACGTCCGGCGCGTAGATGTACGTCCCGTACGGGTCGAAGATGCCGCCCGCCATCGGCAGGGACGGCGTGGCGGTGGGCCACACGGTCACGTGGCCCATCGGCACCGGCGCGGTGGCGGTGGTGCCGTCCGCGTTCGCCGTGACGCGGGAGGGGCCGGTGAGGGTGCCAGCCACGACGGACGTGGTCGCGAAAGTCGAGCCCAGGTACAGATTGATGGTGATGTTGCCACCGGTCTGAGCTGCCGTGATGCGCCAGTGCCCGAAGGGCTGGCCAGCCCCGCCGTTGATGTGCGTCGCAGCTCCGGTCGCGTCGTACCCGCGCAGGTTCCAGGTCAGGCCGGGGCCGGCGAGGAACACGAGCCGCCACCGGACGTAGGGGCTCCCGCCCGGAGTAACCCACTCCAGTAGGGCCAGTTCCCCGGCGAGCGAGCTGTCCTCCACTTCGGCCATGAACCCGATGGCGTACTGCCCTGCCGCCGTGCAGGCGGTGGTCACGTCGCCTGGGATGGCCGCGACCAGGCGGCCACCGGCCGACAGGTCCGGCAGCGGCAGGCTCCCGATCGCCGCATTGCCGCCGGATGTCTCGACGGTCAGGTCGGCGAACTGGACCACGCCCGATGTGCTGATCGGCGGGTGCCCCGGGATCGCGGAGGCGGCCTGGGTGGAGTCCCCACCGTCCTCCGCTGGCCAGTACGCGCCAGGGCTGCTGGCCATGGTGGCGCGGCGCATCGCGGACCGGGCCGGCGGCCGGCCACGCTCCTGGCGGCCGAGGATGCCGACCGCCTGAATACGGGCAACGGCCATCAGCGCGCTCCGCCCCGGCCACGCCACGGACCAGCTCCGCACAAAGCCGCTGAATCGGGTGCGCCAGCCGGCGCCGTCGCCCAGGTCGATGGCGTACTCGATCGGCGTCCACTCGATCACGTGCGGCCAGTACGGCGACCGCCCGCTGAACGGCGTGAAGCGGCTGTCGTTGTTCTTCAGCGACAGCCCGAGGGTGGCCGTCTCCACCTTGCTCGCGGAGCTGGACGTGCCCCACGACACGGTGACGTCGTCTGGGGTGTGCCAGTACGGAGTCACATCCGTCCACGACCACGTGTCCGGCGGCGAGGCGATGGTGGCCCCGAACGCGATCCGGATCCGAACGTCTCTGCCCACGATTACCCCTGTCCTAGCGCGGCCTGGACGCTGCCGCCGCCCTTGAGCTGCACCTGCTCCCGCAGCACGAGCACCAGGTCCCCGCCCCTGATGCGAAACTCGCCGCTGATCAGGAGCCGCATCAGTCCGGCCATCGCCGATCCGCCGGCGAGCGGCTGCACGGTGGCCCCGCGGCCGAGGTGCACCAGCTCCGGACCGCGCTCACCCACCACCGCCGTGCCCGCGCCGAGGATGTGACCGCCCTTGGCGAGCATCGGGATGTTCGGGGTGGCCAAGGTGACCGAGGGGATGCCCATGCCCATGATCGACCCGCCGCCGAGCGTCAGCGAGAAGCCGTTCCATTTGCCGATCATCCAATTCAGGGCCGTCCGGAACGCGTCCTTGATCCCGTCGAACATTCCGCGCGCTTTCGCCTTAATCTTGCCCGGCAGTGATCCGACGAACGAAACGAATGCGCCGACCTTCCCGGTCACCCATTTCCACCCGGCGGCCACCCCGTCGAAGATGGTCGTCCAGAAGCCAGTGAACAGCCCCCACCAGCGCTTGAAGAGGCCGACGAAGAAGTCACCGATCATGCCCCAGAAGCCGCTGAACAGGGCCCACCAGCCCTTAGCCAGTGATACGACCGTCTCGAAAAGCCACGTCCAGCCGCCAACGATCCAGTTGACGACAAAATCAAATACGGCCTTTATCGCACCCCAGACGGCCTCCCAGATGGTCTGGAAGAACTGCGTTTGTGTCGCGAGGTACACGATGCCGGCGATCAGGGCGACCACCCCCAGGACGATCCACGTGATCGGGGAGGTCCAGAGCGCGAGGTTGAGGACGGTCTGCACGACCGCCCAGACCTTCATCGCGCCAACGATCAGCGCGATGGCCCCGGCGAGGATGCCGAGGCCGGTCGCCAGCGGCGTCACCCAGCCCGAGTTCTTCTGCAACCACCCGAACGTCGACTCGATGTAGGGGACCGCCTCGCCGAGCTTCTCGACCAGCGCGGCCTGAGTCTGCCGCTTGAAGGCCTCCAGCTTCTGACCGGCCGACTGCTCCAGGGCGTCACCGGCCCGGCCCGCAGCGCCGCCGACCTCCCCGAGGGACTTCGCTGCGGTGTCGAGGTCCAGGGCCCCGAGAGCACCCTGAAGGTCCTCGGCCTTGGTGCCGAACAGGGCCACAGCGGCGGCCTCGCGCTCCGTGGGGTCCTTCATCGCCTGGATGCGCTCCAGCACGGTGCCGAGAGCTTCACGCGCCTTGGGCCCGCCCTTGGCGAAAATGTTGGTCATCTTCTCGGCGTTCATGCCGATGGCCTCGAAGCCCTCCGCGCTGCTCTTGCTGCCGTCCGCCGCCCTGATAGCGAATTCCTTCAATGCGTCGCCGACCGTATCCAGGTCGCGGGCACCGGCCTTTACGCCCTGATTCATCAGGCCCATCGCGTCCGCCCCGGACAAGCCGAGCTTGCGAAATTGGGTGCTGTACTCCGACATCGAGTCGAGCAGGTCACCGGCCTGGTCGCCGCTCTCTTGAAAACCCTTGGTGATGAGGTCCAGGGCCTCCTCGGCGTTGCGAGCGAGCCCGTTCTTGACCATCTGCCCGGCGGCGCGGGCCGCCTGCGTCACGTCCAGGTCAAAGGCCTGCGCCAACGCCTGCGTCTTGACCGTGATGTCCTCGATGACCGCCGCGTCGGCACCCGGAGGCAGGAGCCCGCCCTGCATGACGGCCCGGGCGGCGAGCATGGCGTCGGCGGCCGACTCGCCGAAGCCGCGGCCGTACACCTTCCCCGCGACGTCGCCGAGTTGCTTGGCGAGCACCGGGTCACCGATCTGGGCGGCGAGCTTCGCCCGCGCGCCCTCGAGCTCCAGGCCGCCGAGCAGCCCGGCACCGATACCGGCCGCGAGGGCCGCACCAACCATCGGCCCGTACTCGCGGGCCTTCTGCCCAGCCTGCTCCAGCTTGCCCCGGGCGGCCTTGATGGTCCGGTCCAGGGCGGTGTCGTCGGCCTTCAGGTACGCAACCAACTCGCCGAGCTTGAGCGCCACGACGCCCTCCCTCCGGGCTCAGGTCCCGGGCAGTCCCGGGATAGACGGTGTCTCCGGCTCCGGAGCGAGCGCCCGATAGAGGCGGGTGTCAGCGGCGAGCAGGCCGGTGATGCGGACCTCCAGCCACCGCCACGACCGTCGGCGCATCAGGCCGCGGTTCTCCACGTCAACGCCGTACACGTCGTGGAGGTCGGCCTCGATCAGCCGCCAGTGGGCGAGGATCTCCGTCCACGAGACGCCTTCCCCGGCCCGCTCGCGGCGGACTTCTTCGGGGACCTCGTACCACTCGTAGAGGCCGGTGTGCGGGTCTTGCCGGCCCCGCCCGTACTGCTCCCAGCGGCCCGACGCTCCTTGCGGTTCGTCGGGCCCGATGCTTCCGGGGGGCGACCACCGGAGGTCCAGAACCGCTCGGCCGCATCCTCGCCGCCGATGATCCAGATGTAGGCGGCCTGTCCGCTGAACTGGATGTACGGGTCCTCGACTCCGTCACCCGCCATCTGCTGGTAGACCGGGCCGAGGACCCGCTCCGGCAGGGACACGTCCGGCCCGCCGGGCAACTCCGGCAGGGCCTCAATCCGCTCCACCGCGGCCTGCATGTCGGCGTCCGTGGAGGCGGTGTGCACGTCCCCGGTGATCTGGGCCAGCCGTCGGCACCAGAGCCCCAGCTCGGCGCTGGCGAGCGGGACCACATACTTGCGGCCCCGCACCGTCAGCTCCAGCCCCGGCGACCAGTACTCGTCCAGGTCGGCGAGCTTCGCACCCATCAGGCGTACAGGTAGTTGTCGGCGGCGACGTTCGGGCTGGCCCCGCCGGTGTTGGTCACGATCACCTGGACGGTGCCTGCGCTGCCGGCGGGGGCGACCGCCACGATGTGCGAGTCGGACACGACGGTGTAGTTGGTGGCGTTGGTGGCACCGAACTTCACGCCCGTCGCGCCGCTCGTGCCGGCGAAGCGCCCGCCGTAGACGTTGACCAGGGTGCCGCCGGCCGTGCCGCCGCCCGTCGGAGCCAGCCCGGTCACGACCGGGGTGAGGTTGGCTGCCGGGTTGGCGACGTCGGAGGCGAGCGGCCCCTGACCCTGGATGACGATGGACACGGTGTCCTGCGCGCCGCCGCCACCGCCGTCAGGCGACCACTGCTTGACGTAGGCGCGGCCCTCGTGGGCCTCGCCGATGCCGTTACGGTCGTACCAGCGCACGCCGAACTCGCCGAGCCGTACGTTGCTCTTGGCGGCCAGGAACTTGGTGCGAAGGAAGGCGTGCAACGGGTCCAAGCTGGTCCCGGCCGCGTTGGTCGAGTGCAGCAGCTTGATCTCCAGCCGCCAGTTGTAGCCGGTGACGGACTCGCGGCCCGCGCCGTCGTCCTCGTACGCCTCGTCGGACTCGGTGCGCAGCTCGTCGACGGGCTTCAGCTCCTGGATACCCATGAGCTGCTGGTAGAGGCTGGTCGGGTAGGCCGCGGTGTCGATGTCGACCCGGAGGCGCCGGGCGAGCATGGTCCTGCGGTCGGTGGGGGTCGTCGCCATGACGTACTCCTCGGGTCAGTCGGTGCGGTTGCTGGTCGGGCGCATGGCCTCGACGTAGTAGTTGCTGCTGGTCTCCCACCGGCCGTTCGCGTCCGCCCCGAGGGCGGCGTACGACTGCCGGTAGACCTGGACGATCGGGATGCCGCCCCAGGTGAGGGCAGCGGCGGAGTCGAGCGCGTCGAAGACCGCATCGGCCACGTCCTCCGTGGTGCGCGGGTCCTTGGTGCCGCGTACGCGGATCTGGACGCCCATCGTGTAGTCGGCCGTCCCCGGCGGGGAGGCGACGACGTACGGGGCGAGCGTGATGATCCGGTCCGGGCTGGGCGGGATGGCGCGGATGTAGATGCCGACCTCGCTGGCCGGGTAGCTGCCAGACGGCCGCCAGGTGCCGATGTCGGCGGCGGCCAGGTGCTCGGCGAGGCCGGTCACGAGTCGAGACGTCCAGCCGTCACCGGTGTCCACGTCAGCCTCCCAGGGGCTTGCGGGCGGCCTTCGCGATCAGCGCCAGCATGACGGCACGTTCGGTGCCCATCGGCTCCTCCAAGTACTTCGCCTGCCGCCCGTCGTCGTGCCGCAGGGTCATGTCTTCGTGCTGGCGGACGCTGTAGGACCTGTCGTACGACACGGCCACGGTCTGACTGCTGCGGTCGCTCGAAACCTCCCCGCTGCGCTCCAGGTCGCCTTCCTCGTGCGGCACGAGGGTCGACGACACCTGGAGCAGGTGCTCGGCGGCCACCTCGGTGCCGTCGAACGACGCACCGGACAGCGCGGCGAGCACCTTGTCGCCGTCCCAGTCGAGCCGGAAATCGTCGGCCATGGTCACTCCAGGGATAGCTCGACGTGCTCGGGCAGCCCGAGGCCGTGGTCTTCCATCACGCTGACCGCGAGCACCCGGGCCGTCCGGCCGGTCCACGGCAGGGTCACCAGCGACCCGGGCGGGGCGACGGTGGCCATCGGCGCGAACACCGCGGTGGAGCTGACCGCCTCAGCGCCCTCGGCGTCCTGGGTCTGGGCGACGACCCGGCGGGTGGTGTCGTCGACGACGCACGGGCCCACGTCGGCGGGGTCGGCGTACTCGTCGCCGTACGCGCCGGAGCCGGTCAGCGCAGCCACCTGGATGGTCCGCGGCTCGGGGATGTGCAGCTCGCAGAACTCTTCCCACGTCACGGCTCACCTGCTCTGCGGGCCGTGGCCGGTCAGGCCGGCCGCCTGGAGGACCGTCCACGCCTGCTCCCAGAGGCCGCCGATCAGCACTGGCTGGTCGCCCGGGTCTGCGGATGCCTGGACGCTGAGCCGGCCGATGGTGAAGCCGGCGCGCCGCCCCGCCCGGGCATCCGCGTCGAGGCGACCGGCGACCTGCTCCAGGGTCGCCTCGCGCAGGGCGTCGATCACCACCTGGTCGTCGGGGTCGTAGACGGCGCACAACAGCGCCCGGTCCACGTCCCGCGACGCCCGGACGATGAGGTGCTCGGCGTTGGCCGGGGTCCGGCCGAGCCGCTCGGTGAGGTCGTCCACGGAGGCGTACCCGCCCGCGACCGGTGGCGAGGCGACGCTGATCACCTCGGAGGCGGTGACTGCGTCCCCGTCACCATCCAGGCCGGTCCAGGTGACCACGTAGTCCGCGGCGGCCTGGTCGGCGGGCACCTCCCACCGGTACGAGTAAAGCCCGGTCGCCTCGGCGGTGACGCCGCTGCTGGTCGGCCCGACCACGGCCGTGCCGCCGCCGGCCGGCGCGATCCGGACCTGCACACCGGTCACCACGGCGGCCGGGCCACCCGGGTAGGCGTACCACTGCACGGTAAGGGTGGCCGTGCGGCCAGCCACGAAGGTCACGAGGCCCCCCGGTAGAAGTTGAGGCCGTCCAACCCGAGGTAGCCGGCGTTGCCCGTGGACACCGCGAGGACGACCACCCCGGCCGTGTCGATGGTCAGGATCGCGGCAAGGTTCGACGGGGCGCCGGTCCGCACGCTGAACGTCTGCACCTCGGTCGGCTTGTGAGCCGCGTCGAGGATGAGGAGGGTCGCTCCGGAGCCGATCGTTGCCGCCCAGGAGATGCGGCCCTTGAGGTGCACCCGGTCGAGCAGGCCGAGCTGACTCGCCGGGGTCGGGTAGGGGGCACCCGCCCACGTGACCCCGGTCCCGAGCGTGACGGCCAGCCAGGCCGGCGCGGAGTCGAAGACTAGGCCACGGCCGACGTGGAGGTCCCGGGCGGCGTAGCTGTCGCCGTTCGCCCGGGTGTGGAATTGGTCGACGTTGGCGCTGTTGGCGAAGCTGCCGATTGGCTGCCCAGTGCCGTCCTTGCTGGAGTGGCACTGGGCACGGAACGCGTACTGATCAGCAGCGTCCGCGTGGTTCGGCACCCGCGCCCGCGCGCATCCGTATCCGTTGGCGTACATGCCGCGAGCGCCGGCGTACTGCGCCTGCCACACGTCGGCCTGCTCGGCGCCGGTGGGCGGCCGGTTGACCGTGACCGTCTGGTCGCCCGCGACCGATGCGGCCCGGGGCAGCAGGCCGGCCGCCAGTCCGGCGGCGTACGCCCGGTCGCCGTGCGGGTCGGTGGCCGCCGCGTGCGCGCTGACCGCCGTGGCCGCCGCGCCGGACGGCTCCGCGCCCACGTCCCCGGCGTCGAGGACGACCGCGCCGGCCTGGCCGTTGACGGAGGCCACCCCGCCATCACCGCCGCCGACCTGCCCGGTGTACCCGGTCGCTGCCATCAGCACTCCCTCGCGCGTCCAGGTGGGGGCCCGACCGCGTGCACGGCCGGGCCCTCGATCAGGTCAGGACACGAGCACCAGCGGGCACTTCGCCACACCGGTCTGCGCCCCCGTGGAGGCCGGAGCGACGTCGCCCGTCGCGCTGCCGAACGTGAAGCCCAACGCCTTCGAGACGCCCGCCACGACCGCCGCAGTGGCGGTCACGACCGGCGCGCACCCGATCAGCGTCGGAACGGTCGACGCGGTCACCGAGGTGGCCACGATGTACCAGCCGTCCCTCGTGATCGTGACCGGCTTGCTGAGCGCCAGCTTGCGGGCGGTGTTCGCCGCCCAGGCCGTTGCGCCCTGCGCCGGCGACTGGGCGAGGATCGCCCCATCCGGGTCGTACAGCGCGTGCCAGCCGGCCGTGCCGGTCGCCAGCGCCGTGTTGCCCGCGACGAACGCCACGTTGGTGATGACGTCGCCGGCCCGGAGGAAGATCCGGACGCCGATGGCCACACCGGTGCCAGTCGCGGCCAGGTCGCTGGTGCACGCCCATACCGGGATGTTGGAGCGCGCGAACGAGGTCTGCGGCACCCCCGGAAGGGCGTTGTACGGCAGGTCGTGGGCCGCACTGTCGGCGACCGGGATGCTGGAGCGGCCGTGCACCGTCATCGGTCACGCCTCCTTCGGGCCGAGGTACTTCTCGGCGAGCTGGTCGCGGGTGAGGGCCTCGGCCGCGTCGGCGGTCATGCCCCCGTCGGGGCTCACGGCGTAGGTGGCCCACTTGGCCTTGGAATCGCCACGGGCGGGCCGCTCCGGCTGCTCGGGCGAGGCCTCCGGGTTGACCGTCGGCTGGTCGATCGGCTCGACGCCGTAACGGTGACGGCGGAAGTAGGCCACCGCGCCGTCGTCGTCGGTCTGGCCCTGGCCGTCGCGGAAGTGCACACCCGCAACGATGCCGTTGAAGCCCTCCACGGGCGTGGTGATCTTGTGCATGTCAGCCCACCTTGATGTTTCGCAGGACAGCCGCCGCCTTGGTCGCCTTGAGTGCGACCGCGACGGGGCCCAGCTCCACCTCGCCCGACTTGACGGCGCCCGGCGTCGACCAGTCCGGCAGCCAGGTGGCCACCATCTGGCTGCCCACGGTCGTCACACCGTGGAAGCCGTCGAGGCCGATCCGGACCGCGTACAGGTCGGTGAGGTTGGTCTGGTTGCCGCTGATGTTCCGGGTCTCGACCGGGATGATCGGCTCGTTGCTGCCCGCCTTGTTGCCCGGGTCGGCAAAGGTCACGGACCCGTAGTTCTCCCGGGTGATGGGCCGCCCGTTCGGGCCCAGGAGGCCCTCGATCGGGTCCCGGGTGTAGAGCCCGGTCCGCCGGACGATGCCCCGGATCTTCGCCAGGAGCTTCGTGTTGCCCAGCAGTAGCGTGGGCGTGCCGTCGAGCAGGCTGAGGAACTCGTCCAGGAGGTCGAGGGCGGTGAACTTGGTCGCGGCGTTCGTGTCGAGGTCGGACCAGTTCGTGACCGTGGCCGCGTTCATCTCGGTGCTCGACCCGGTCAGCGCCTTGTCGAGTCCGTCGAAGCCGGCGGCGTCGACGGCCACGTCACCGTTGATCACCATGTCCTGGAAGGTGGTCCGAGTCGCCTTGATCTTCTGCGCCAGGTTCAGCGCCACCGCGCCGGAGGCGTTCGCACCGATCCGGGCAATGACCCGGTCCACGGTGAACGCGCCGCCCATCACGGCCAGGTCGACGTTGTGCTTCTCGGTCTGCACGTTGCTGGCCACGTACTCCGTGTTCAGCTCACGGGTCGAGGCGGTCGGCTGGGTGACCAGGCGCCGGTAGCCGTAGGTCATGGTCGCGCCGCCGCCCGCGGGGTTGACCGCGTCGTCGTAGACGAGCATGTCCATGATCGTCGACTCCTTGCGGAACTCGTCGATCACGCTGGCGTCGAAGTCCTCCTGCGCGTTGTTGCTGGCCTCGGCGAGGCTGGTAGGCATGGGCTTGCCCTCTCGGGTCAGCCGCCGAGCTTGCGCTTGACGGCATCGGTCAGGTTGGCGGAGCGGCCCCTGCTGGTCCCGCCTCCGGTGTGGTCGGCCCCCTGACGACCCGGCCCTTGGCCGGTCGCGGCGAGCTTGCCGTTGGACTTCACCGCGGCCTTGATTGCGGCGGTGACCTGGTCGCCGAAGTCGGCGGCGTCCGGGTCGATGTCCTTCATGCTGTTCATGAAGGACGTGCTGTCGAGGAGGGCGTCCGGGTCTCCACCGGCCTTGCCGGCGCGGCGCAGGACGGCCGTTTCGATCTGGGCGTTGCGGGCCTTCGCCTCGGCCCCTGTGGCCTTGGCCGAGGCTTCCTTGAGCTGCTCGGCCGGGTCCTTGGTGCCGTCGGGCTTGAGACCGGCGGCGGCGAGAATCGCCGTGACCTGGTCCTTGGCGGCCTTTGCGTCGCCCTTGGCCTTTTTCTCGGCTTCGCGGGCGGCCTGGATCGCTCGGCTCGCCCGGGCGGCGTCGAACTCGCCCTCGATGTTCGGCTTGCCGCTGGTGTTGGTGTCGTCGCCCTGGCCGTCGTTGCCACCCTGGCCGGACTCGCCTCCGGCCGTGCCGCCGCCGGATCCGCTGTCGCCGGCGCCACCGCCGCCGCCGCCCTCACCGGATCCGCCGGCGATGACGTAGATCGGTCGGCCGTCGCGCCGATACCCGATGATCTTGCCCGGGTAGACGAGCTGGCCAGTGACGGGGTTGGTGAACACGGCGGGGATGTGCACGGAAGCCTCCTTGAGGCGGTCGTGTCGGATCGGTGACCACCGCGCCTTGCGGGTGGCCGGTACCGTGCCCGCGTCATCACCTACGGGAGGTATCGATGAGGGCACGTCACATCTGGATGGTCGCCACGCTGGTCGGCGCTCTGGCCGGCTGCGGGGGCGGCGGTGAGGAGCCGGCGGCGGTCTCGACGACGTCCGGGGGCCTCAGCGCGGAGGCAAAGGCCGCAGCCGAGGCGGCGGCCGGCATCCCGCCGAAGCCGGACCAGAAGACCGCCGACGCCTACCTGGCTGCGCTACGGAAGATCGACCCCGACATCGTGGGCGACAAGGACCCCGAGCGGATCATCGACCGGGGCCGGGACCAGTGCCGCACCATCAAGGACTTCCCCGACGACCAAGACAAGGTACTCATGTTCGCCAACGCCCGGTTCACGTCCCCGGAGCAGCCGAACGGGTTCGGTGACGACGTGGCGAAGAAGATCAACGCGGTGGTGAAGAAGTACCTCTGCCCCTAGTCCTGCTCGTCCTCGTCGGGCTCGGGCATCTCCAGCTCGACGCGGTAGTCCATCGTGATCCGGTCGGCGGCGGCCTGACGGTCGTCGTCGCCCTGGTCCTGCTCGGGCTGCGTCATCGCACTACCTCCGCCACGATCTCCCGGCCCGGACCGGGCCCCGTGTCGGACACTACGCGCAGCCGGAGCCCGCGCTGGAGTAGCAGCTCGCTCTCGTACTCCGCCCCGGAGAGCTGGAGCGCCCCAGTGCCTCGCGGCACCCGGATGGTCAGGATCGCGCCGCCGCGCGCGAACTCCTCGGCCACGCTGCGGCTGGCCGTACTGGAGACGTAGGAGTGCTCCGTCCACCGGGTGCCGACCGGCAGCGCGCGGGCTGCGGCCTGGCCGAACACGCTCAGCGGGTCCTGGATGCCCCGGTGGAGGACCACGTCGGCGGTCAGCTTCGACCTTCGCAGCGCCCGGTCCAGGTGCCTTGTGGCCTCCCGGAGGAAGTCGAAGGCGAAGCCGGCTGGGAGCTTGCCACCCTGCCTGCGGAGCGCCCCGTTGAGGTTGGCGTACAGAGTGCCCCGGTACTGGTAGACGGCGTCCCGCTCGTCGGCCGTGAGCTGCGTGTACGCGGCGTCGCTGCGGACGTTGATCGGTGCGGCGTCGAGCGCGGCCTGCCCGGTGACGGGCGTCGGCCGGGGCGCGGTTGCCGGGACACTCGGGGTCGTCCGGGTCGGTGGGGTGTTGCCCGCGCCGATCCGCTCCCGGTACGGCAGCCGCTTCAGCTCCGGGTGCTCGGCGAGGTGGTCGCGCATTGCGCCCTGCCACGCCTTGACCTTCCCCGCCGCGCTCGCCTTGGCCGTGTCGTCGAGGGCACTTGCCTCCCGCTCCTTCCACTTCCGGATGCCGCGCTCGATGGCCCTCTGCTTCTCCTTGGCCTCGTACCCGCGCGGGTTGGCCGTGGGCCGGACTGGCCGCTTCGTCGCCCCAGGCAGGTATGACCTCAGGCTGTGCGTGCAGTTCGGGTGCTGCAACCCCGCGGCCCGGGCATCCTCCACCGAGCCGGCGATGTCCACCGTCACCGTGCCAGCGGCGACCATGCTGGACAGCTCGACCCGCCCGCGCTGGCCACCGGAGATCGTGAGCACCTTGCCCTCCCACGGGGCGCAGCGCGGGCACTCCCGAGGCGAGTCCGACACGATCACGGTGTCCACGCCGAGGGTGGTCAGCCGGTCGGTCTGGCCCTGGACGGCGGCCCGCTGAGTGACCGTGCGGGCGCCCATCTCCACGTAGCTGGACAGCCGCCAGCGGCGTCCGGCCGAGTCCACGAAGCTGGACACGCCCTGGTCGACGAACCGCTGGTACGCCCACTGCGAGGCCTGCCGGCGGGTCATCCCGCCGGCCACGGACACGGCGGTCGCCTGCGCGATCACCTGCCGGTACACGTCGATCGCCCGGCGCAGCACGGCGCTGTGCTTGGCCTCGATGTCGGCCACCAGCGCGCTGGCCAGGTTCTCGACCACCGCGATGCGCGGTACAGCCTGCTGCACCCCGGTCAGGTCCGGGGCGTCCCGCAGCAGGGCGGCGGACAGGTCCCGGGTGGCGATCCCCTGCCCGGAGCGGTATGCCCCGGCGAGCATCTCGTGGATCAGGTCCGGGGCGCGGCCGGCGACCAGTGCGAGGACCCGCTCCGTGGCCTGCCGGAGCGAGCCCAGCGCGGCCATTCGGGTGAGCGCCCAGTCCGGGGCATCCTGGCCGGCGGCGAGCCGGCGGGTCACCTCGGCCAGGATGGCCTGCTCGGCACCCCGGTACAGGTCGACCGCACCTCGGGTGACGTCCTCGATCTGCTCGCCGGTGAGGGCCACGGGTTACTCCTCGGGCGCCGGCTCGTCGTCCTGGTCCTCGGTGTCGTCGGTCGGGTCGTTGCCGGCGAGCGCGCCGAGCGCCCCGCCCACCTCGACGGTCGGCGGCTGGTCGCCCTTGATGCGGTCGACCTCCTCCTCCACCTGCTTGTCGCCCCAGTCGGGGTGCACCATCCGCACCAGAGTCTCCGTCGAGGCCGCCCCCGCAGCGCTCAGCAGCTGAGCTGTGCGAGCCGTTGCTTCCGGGGACTCGCTGACGCTGTCGCCGAACTCGACGTTCGGCCGCTCTTCTGGCGGACCGCCGAAGTGGATCCGCTCCAGGGCGAGGTGGATCTCCACGTAATCGGCGAGCCTGGGCTTCGACGTCGTGGTGCGATCCCCGCGAGTCACGAACGATTGTCGCTCGCGGGCGGTGGCCTCCGTCGCGGTCATCGCAACGTCGCCCTCCTCACCCATCGTCTGCGACGACAGGCCGGCGTGCCGCATGGCCACTTCCATCAGGGCGTCGATGGTGGCCTTGTGCTCGACGTGCCGAATCTCGAACTGGGTCGCGGTGAGCTTCTCGCCTGCCGGGTTGGGCAGGCCATTGACCGCCGAATACACCTCCCGGTCGGGGTCCCACGTCGCGCCCTGGCCGGGCCCGTTCGACTGGAGCATGTACTCCGGGACGGTGATGCGGCCTCGGGCGAGCCGGATGTCCCGCATCCAGTTCGTCCACACCTCGTCGATGCGGTCGAAGAGCGGTTCGTTGCCATCCAGGTCGCTCCGCCCGTGGTACTTGAGCGGACCCAGCTTCCGCCAGCGCCTCTGCGGGCCGGCGTTGGGGATGCGGACGACGTCGAGGCGGTCCAGGCCGGTCGGCTGCGAGCCGGTGGCGTCGAGCAGTTCGGCGAGGTGCGCCACGTCGGGGTGCTCGGTGAGCGGGATAGCCCGACCCAGCTCGTCCGGGGTGCCCTCGTGCAGCGCGTACGTGATCCGGCCGGCCCCGCCGACGACGTCGTGGTGCTCCAGCAGCCGCAGCACCGTGCTGCTGCTCTCGTGGACCGTGGACCAGAGGGTCACCTCGACGAGCTGCCCCCACCGGATGACGGGGATCGCGGCGTCGGCCGACACCGCCGTGGGGATCGCCCGCTTCGGGGCCACCTCCCGGTCGATGACGGGGCGCAGGTACACGTCGCCGAGCACCGACCCGACCTCGGCGGCGTGCCGCAGCACGGTGTAGAGCCCCGCCTCGATGAGCTTTTCCACGGCTTCCTGCACGGCCGGGGTGTCGCAGGTGAGGGCGGGCGGTTCGGCGTAGAGCAGCCCGGCGGAGGTGGCGGCGAGGTCGGCGGGGACGGGCACGTGCAGCCGGGTGTCGCGCTCGCCGACGCGGGGCGGGGTGCCCCAGAGCCAGCGGGACAGCGCCCCCACGACACCGCCCGCGTACTGGCTGGGCCGGGGCCGGCCGCCGGTGGTCGCGCGCCCACGGTAGACCTGGGCCAGGTCGCCGGGGTCGCCCACGTACCAGGCGTCCCAGTCGCCGTATGCGTCGTAGGCGGGCTCGTGGGCGGGCGGCGGCCAGGCGCCGCCGGTAGGGATCGGCACCAGGCCCTCCTTAGTCAGGCTGCGAGGTCGAGCGCCCCCCGGACCAGGGGACGCCAGAGCACCTCGGGGGTCTTGATCGCGTACCGGCCGGCGTCGAGCGAGTGGTCGCCCACCTTCACCGGCTTGTCCTCGCCCAACAGGGCGGCTTTCTCGTCCCACACGTAGCCGGGGATCTCTTCGATCCAGCCGGTGCAGGACTCGTGGACGTAGAGCAGGCCCTCGGCGAGGAGGGAGGCGATGAGCCGGATGCCGTCGGCCACGCTGTTGTCGGCGGAGGTGGGGAGCATCCCGTCACGGAAGAGCTGGGTGTTGAAGCTGGCCGCACTGGGGTCGACGCAGATCCAGTCCGGTCGGATGCCCAGCTGGTCGAGCCAGGCACGCAGCCGGGCGGAGTACTCCGCGTCGGTCAGGGACCGCTGCTGCCGCTTGGAGTCCCACCGCCACTCCCGGGCGAGGTATAGCTTCCCGTCGGCGCCCACGCCTAGGAGTAGGCCGGCGAAGGGGTTCGTTGTGCCGTAGTCCACGCCGAGGCTGATCCACCGGGTGATGCCGGGCAGGGTCTTGACGACGTGCTTCTTCTCGTCCCAGCCGTCGTAGACGGTGCCCTCGGCCACGCACCACTCACCGAGGATGTTCCGCCGGTAGTAGAGGCCGGTGTACTGCCGGCGGTACCGCGCCTTGACCGCCTCAGAGAGCACCGGGTTGTCGTCGAGCAGGAACTTCAGCACGTACCAGTCGCCGGCCAGCGGGCCACCCGGGCGAGCGCGCTCGATGCCCTCCGTCATCAGCCAGTGCCGCGGGTTGTCCGGGTTCGTGTTCCCGAAGACCTGCGACCCGTCGACCGAGCACCGGCCGAGGAGCTGCTCGTGGAAGCTGCGAGGCATCAGGGACCACTCGTCGACGTACGCACCACGGCAGGTCATGCCCCGGAGCCGGTTCTCCGAGCGTTCGTCGTTGAAGGTGATGACCTCGACCTGCGTGCCGAGGATCGTGGCGGTCGGTGCGCCCCGGGTGTAGGTGGTCGCCTTCGCGAGCGGGCCGAAGAGCACCGGGTCCCGAAGCGGGTTGAAGATGTTCCGCACCGCCGTGTCGTACGTCTTGGCGGTGACGACCAGGTCCCCGCTCTTCGGGGTCTTCGGGTCGGCGAGGTACATCAACCAGCGCAGCAGCCCCGACGCGGTCTTGCCGGATCGGATCGCACCCTCGGCGAGGTTGACGAAGAGGTTGCTCTCGCAGACGTACTCGATCTGCTTCTCCGACAGGGGCAGGCCGCGAATGTCGATGCCGGTCACGGCGTGCCGCTCTTGCGGGCGTCGATCAGGGCCTGCCGCAGGTCGGTGAGCATGCTCTTCTCGGACTCGTTGCCGGTGGCCTTGTCGTACTCCGCGAGCTTCAGGGCGGTGCCGGCGAGCGCCTGGATGGCGGTGGCGATGTTCCGCTTGTCGGCGAACGGGGGCTCGTCCAGGGTGGTCGAGTTGTAGTCGTTCTCCTTGCCGCCGAAGTTGTAGACGAGGGCTGGCTGGAACATCTGGCCCATGAGCCGGTTGGCCGCGTTCAGGGCGTCGAGCTGGAGTTGGGCGCGGCGTGTGGCCCCGTCGGCCTTCCGCGCTTCGGTGGCCGCTGCGGCTGCCCCTGTGCGCTCGAAGCTGAGGCCCATCTCGGCGGCGATGTTGCTGATGGTTTTGCCCGAGCGGCGGAGTTCCTTCGCGATGGCGTTGCGCCCGAGGCCCTGGGCGTGCAGGGCGCGCACCTGGTCGTGGTCGGCCTGGGTGACGGGGCGAGGGCTGGACATGGGTCACCTCGTCACGGCCCTTGGCCGGTCAGGGGATGGGTGGGGTGGACGGTGTGCGGGCCGGCCGCCGCCGCAGCAGCCGGCCCGCTCTCCCCGCGCGTCCCGTCCCCGGACGCAGTACAGCCCGGGAGCGGTGAGGCTCTACCGGGCTGCGGGCACACTCCGCCTGCGCGGTGTGTGAACAAATCATGCGGTCAGACGGCGGCAAGGTCAAGTCGGCGAGGTCGTCCGCGTGGCGAGCGGCGGACGGTGGCCTCGATGGCGGCGGCCTCGTCGAGAGGGCTGTAGCCCTCAACCGTGGTGAGTCCCTTGCGGTCGCGCCAGCGGCGGACCATGGCCTCGGTGACGTCGGGTCCGAGGCGCTCGGCGAGCTGGACGGCGGTGCCCCACTCCCGGCCGTCGACTCGGATCACTTGGCAATCTCCTGGCCAAGCCGCTGCAAGACCTCTTGCGACGTGGAGTCGGTCGCGATCGCCAAGTGGTAGACGAGCAGAGCAGCAAGGCGAAGGTTCCCCGTGGCCATGGCGACGACGGCCTCGACGGAAACCGCTCCGTCCGGACCTAGCATCTGCTGCGCGCCGTACTGCGCGGCGAAGTCCTCCCCCTCGGTGACCCAAGCCGTGAGGACACTCAGGGCGGCGCGGGCGTTCTCGTTCTCGTCAGCGACCACGGTCCTGATCGTACCTTCCTAGGCTGAAGTGGTTCGGCCGCGCATAACCGTCATTATGGTGCGCGTTTTCTGGGCTTTGGCTGAGTGCTTGCTGTGAATGGTTGACCTTGAGCGCTTCCGGCGGCCCGGGGCGTGAGGTGGATTCGCGCCCCGGGCCGGACGGTCAGACGGGCCCCTCAGTCGCTGCGACCCGGGGTGCAGCAACCTCGCGGTACGCCGCGAGCAGCGGCTCTACCTGGTCCCGGATCTCGGTCCACGCACGGTCCATCTCGGGGCGGTGCGCGGCGGCGGTCATGGTGAGCGCCTCGGCGATGGCGGCGGCCCTGGACGGTCGTGTAACGGTGATCTTGGTCTCCGGGCCGCCGACGCCGAAGACCTTCGTGTCGGTAACCGTGATGGTGACAGTGGTGCTCATGGCTGGGCTTCTCCTTCGGTCTGGGCGTGTGCGGCCCCCGCGACCGCACCAGCAGGTATCACGCGGACGGCGGTTCGGGGCAGCCCGCCGTGGTCGACCATGTGAGCGGCGAGCCACTCGGCGTGGGCGCGGCTTTCGCAGGCCACCTCGGCCAGCCCGGCCGTCGTCCGGATTCGGCCGTCCATCTCGTAGCGGCGGAACATGGCCCACCAGCGCCCGCCCTCGACCGGCCCGATGGCGGCCTCGTCGACCTGGACGGCGTGGCTCATCGGGTCACCGCGACCGCACTGAGCACCACGGCCCGGGGCCAGATGCCGTTGCAGGCGCCGCACACGACCGCGCGGGCGTCCTCGGGGCCGGCGGTGGTGACCTCCAGCCGCCGTTGCCCGCAGTCGGGGCAGGTGCTGGCGATGCCGACCAGCGGCTCCCGGGCGGGGCCGATGCCGAGGGTGCGCCGGGCGGAGCGGTCGAGGTGGCCGAGGGCGACGGCGGTCCGCCCGGCGGCGTGGGCGGACATCGCCGGCACCGCGCGCCGGATGCGGGTGACCGGGTCCATGCCGGGTGCCCCGGGGAGTAGGCCGGCGATGGGGTCCAGCTCGCGGAGGATCGAGCCGAGGGCTTCGGCCCGGGGGTCGGGTCGGGTTGGTGCCCATGCGCCGAGGGCGAGGTCGGCGGTGGGGTCGCCGTGGCCGCCGAGGCCGTGACGGCGGCCGAAGACCTGCGAGGGGATGGCGATGTCGTGGTCGCCGCGGCTGCCGTCGATGGCGCCGGTGAGCGAGGCCTTGGCGGCGGCCTCGAGGGCGGCCAGCGCCGCCTGGAGGGACCAGGCGGCGGCGACGGCGTGCAGGTGGTACGGGGTCACGAGGCTCCTCGGGCGGCGGTGCGGGTGGGGATGATCCGGCGGAGTAGCGGCCCGATGGCCTGGCTGAGCCAGACGGCGGCGAGGGCGACGCAGATGGCGGTACGGGGGCTGCGGGTGGCGGCGTCGAGGGCGAGGGCGGCGGTCGCCCCCGCCACCAGTGCGGTGGCGGAGGCGACCAGCAGGCGGCGGGTCACGCGGGCGGTCCGGCGGGGGCGGGCGTCCAGCGCATTGCGTTGGGGATGTCGGGGGCGAGCCAGCCCGCCCCGTCGAGGGTGAGCTCCACTGTGGACGCGGCCGGCGGGGGCGCCGGCGGGTCGGCCGGGGCGTCGGCGTCGCAGCACTGCCCGTCCGGGGCGGGGCAGCCGTGCAGGCACGACCCGCAGGAGCGGATCTCGCAGTGCTCCCCGGTGTCGTCGGCCAGGCAGGCGGCCGGGTCGCAGATGCAGCAGGCGGGGATGGTGAGGGTGGGCGCGGTCATGTCAGGCCTCCGTGGTGGCCGGGTTGGTGGCCGGGTTGGTGGCCGGGTTGGTGGCGGTCATGTGGTCGGCGGCCTGGTCGGCGTGCTCGGCGAGCAGCGACCGCCAGCGGTCGATCTCCGTGGCGGGGTATAGCCCGGCCCAGGTGCCGTCCCGGCGTGGGTAGAGGCGGCCGAGGGCGTCGGCGAGGCACCCGGCGAGCCGGTCGGCGATGTCGTCCTGCACGCGGTCCGGGCCGGAACCGGGGGGCGGTGCGACGTCGTCCTGCTTGGTGCGCGGGCCCCAGTGATCCGGCCCGAGGGCGGTCGGGCTGGTCCGGGCGGCCGGACCCTCCCAGGAGCGGATGAGCCGGGCGAGGGCCTGACTGAGCAGCGACCCGTGGCCGGTGGCTGCGTGGTGCCAGCACAGCACCTCGTCGATGCGGTTCAGCCAGCCATGCGGCGGCAGGAGGACGAACTCCTCCTGCGTCTCCGGCGCGTCGGTGTCGCTCTCGTCGTCGACGTCGACCAGCAGGGCGGCTCGGGTGGGGCCGTAGTCGGCCTCGATCTCGTCGAGGGTCAACGGTTTGGAGCAGCTCCGCAACGTCCATCGTCCGTCGGGGGCGGGCCACCAGAGCACGCCGTCGCGGTCGACCCGGACGGTCTCGGCGCGGTGCATGGCGTCGGCGAGGCGCTCGCAGTCGTCCCGCTCGTCGCCGCCCTCAGCGCCCCCGTACGCGTCCGTCCCGCCGTCACCCTCCCCGGTGTGCCCGTGGGTGCTGTGCGGCGGCTCAGCGGCGGCGTGGGGCGTGGCACCGGTGTAGGTGACGTTGTAGGCGCGGGCGATGGCGGCGGGCGGGAGGCTGATCATGCGGCCGAGGGCGTCGACCAGGCGGCCCCGGTCGCCGCGGGCCTGGTCGCGCTCGGCGGTCAGCTCCCGTACCGCCCGGTCCTGGCTGCGGGTGTCGGCGTCCTGGCCGTCGTCGTGGCGGTGCTGCTGGTCGGTGTGGCCGCAGGTGCGGGTGGCGGCGAGCCGGTCGGTGTCGGTGGGCGCCGTGCCTGCGCCCCGGTGCTTGACCTCGCAGACAGCGCAGCGGACGCCGCTCCCGCCGTTGTCGTAGATGTGCTCCCCGGGGTAGATGCTGTCGCCGCAGGGGGTGCAGAGGTGCCAGCCGGCGACGGGCGTGCCGCCGGTGGGCCATCCGCCGGTGGGCGGGCCGGCGGGGCGGGTGAGCGGGATGCGGTCGGCGTAGGTCATGGCGGCGGTCTCCTCAGGCGGTCTGGTCGGCGGCGGGCAGGTGGACGGTGGTGGTGTCGTCGCGGCGCCGGCCGTCGAAGTTGCCGACGACGGGCCGGGTGGTGTCGGCGTCCGGGGCGACCGGCGGGGTGCCGTAGCCGGCGGCGCGCAGCAGGGCGGTGGCGTCGGCGAGGAGCATTCGCACCGGGAAGGCGCCGCGGTCGTCGTCGGGGCCGGGTGACTCGCACACCAGGGCGGCGAGCTGGAAGGCGGGCATGTACGCCCACCATCGGCCGGCGTTGGCCGGGCCGACTCCAGCGCGTTGCACGACGAGCAGGCCGACGGCGGCGCGAGCGTTGACGACTTCGCGGGCCAGCTCTTCCATCCAGCGGCTGATGGTGAGGTCGCTGGCGGTGCGGGCTGCGTCGCCGCCTTTCACCTCGATGCACACGCCCGGGCAGCCCGTGATGTCGCCGGCGTCGAGGTGGCCGCGCAATGCGCGTCGTTCGGCGTGGGGCCAGCCGGCGGTGTGGAGGTGGCGGACGGCGGCGGTTTCGGCGGCGGTGCCGATGTCGCGGGGGCGGCGGGGGGTCACGGTTGCTCCTTGGTGCGGAAGGCGGGCTTCTGGCGGGCGAGGCGGTGGAGGGCGGCGGCCTGGCGGGCGGCGAGGTCCGGGTCGGCCGGCTGCGCGGCGGGGGTGTTTTCTTGATCCCTCCCCCCTCTCGGGTCACGTTCCGCCCTCCCTAAAGGAAGGGCGGAAAACGTGACTTTCCGAGGGAGGGGCCGCGTGACTTTCTCTTCTGGGCCGCGTGACTTTCTGACCTGCGGTGATGCGCCGGACGCATCGATGTGTGACTTTCTCCGTGACTTTTGGTCAGACATCGACGTGTGACTTTCTCCGTGACTTTCTTCAACACCGTGAGTCGCGCTCACGTCACTAGACGTATCGGTCATCGGGGGTCTCCTCATCGCTCGTCCACCCGGCCGACGCCGCCGGGAACCAGCGGTCCCCGTGACCCCGACCGCCCTGCCCGTCCGTCGCCCCCCGCTCGATCAGCAGGCCGTGGCGCACCAGCTCGCGGAGCTTCCTGCGGGCCTTCTCCACCTGCGCCCGACTCGGCTTCTCCGTCGAGAACAGGCAGACCGCGCCCTCCTGCGCCGACACGCCCGTGGACGCGCACCGTCGTGCCAGCGCCACCACGTCGGTGTCCTCGTCGTGGTAGACCTCCGCCAGGCCGGTCTCCCGGTTGTGCAGCACCTTCAGCGGGCCCACCTCGTTCATGGGCTGCTTAAGGTGCACGAAGTCCACGACCGGGTCGCCGGGCTCACCCCACAGCAGCACCACCGACCCGGCACCCGACGTCAGCCACGTCGACCCGTAGATGCCGTTGATGTTGTTGGGCTTCCCGCCGTCCGCACCGTTCTTGACGGTGTGATGCAGCTCGACGAGCTGGACACCCTCGGCGAGGGCAAGCTGGCGGGCCCGGTTGTACCCGGCCCCGACCTCGTCCTTGGACAGGCCGACCGCGGCGTCCTTGAGGCTGTCGACGAACACCACGTCGGCGTCGTGCTGTTCGGCGAGGCGGAGCAGGGCGGCCGGGTCGGCGGCGAAGTCGGCTGGCGGGGGGCCGGACCAGAACCGCAGGATCTCCGCGAGGTAGCCCCGGCCGAGCTCCTCCTCGGCGTCGGTGAACATCCGTGCCAGGTTGCGGCGGGCCTGCTCGGGCCGGTCCATGGCGAGGTACAGCACCCGCCGCGTGCACGGCTCGACCGGGAAGCCGAAGACGTCGCCGGGGAGCCCGACTGCCGCCCGCAGGATCTGCCCGGCGATAGTCGTTTTCCCGACGCCCTGCGGGCCGGCGATCATCAGCGCTTCGCCGCGTGCCCACAGGATGTCCTCGCCCTTGCCCCACAGTGCTGGCGGCGTCGGGGGGATGTCGAGCAGGAAGGTTGCGCCGTCCTGGACGCGTGTCTCGTCGCGGGCCTGGGCTTTGGCGAGGGCGGCTTGCTCTTCGGCGTATGCGGCCTCGGCTGCGGCGCGGGCCTTGATCCGGACCAGCTCCCGTTCGGTTTCCGCCGCAAGGAGCTGCCGCTCCCGGATGGTGCGGGCCTCAGCGCGGGCGGCTTCGACTTCGGTGCGGGCGGCGTCGGTCTGCCGTTCCCACGCGGCGTGCTCGGCCGGGTGCTCCGCCGGGTCGAAGGGGTTGGGCTCGGCCGGTGCCACGGTGTCCATGCCCTCCCACAGGCTGATGTCGGTCACGCCGCCACCGCTCCGAGGTGCCGGACGGGCCGGCCGGTTTCCCAGTCGACGGGCCCGCCCGGGTAGATCCGGTACGGGCGGTCGGCGCGCAGGGCGGCGAGGCGGGCGACCTGGTCCATGTCGTCGAGGCGGGCCTGGACGCGCTGCTCGCGGGTGGCCCGCGGTTCGGCCATCTCCGCCCAGGTGCCGCGCAGGTCGTTGATGTCGGCGTCGTACCGGCCGCGCAGGTAGGCGGTGTACAGCAGGGTGTGGACCTCGGTGGTGCTGTATGTCGGGTGCATCAGGTCCCCCTGGTCGTCGTGGTGCTGGTCGTGTGGGTGGCGCCCCGTCGCGCGCTCGATGCGCGGTGCCGGCCTCATCCGGGCGGGGCGGGCCGTCAGGCGGCCTGGGCGATCTGCTCGGAGCGGGCCCGCCAGGCGGCGGTGACCTGCGGGTCGCGGATGCCGCGGTCGAGGCAGAGGGCCTTGATCTCGTCGAGGCGGTCCTGGGTGGCGGCGTCGGTGATCTCGGCGAGGATGTCCGCTGCGGTGATCAGCCCGTCGCGCTCGCCGGGCTCCCAGGGGGCGATGGTGTCGTCGCTGGCCTCGATCGCGGGCGCGGGCTCGGCGGCGGGGAGGAAGTCGGCGGCGGACACGATCCGCGGCGCGGGCCGGGCCTCGACGGTGACGCCCTGGTCGCGGATTTCCTCGGCGGTGTAGGGCATGCCCATGATCGCGTCGGAGGCGATCCACCGGCACACCTCGGAGGTGGCCCGGGCGATGAGCATCGCGGCGGGCTGGCGCTTCCACTGGTCCTTGCCGAGGAGCTGCATCTGCCGGGCCCGCTCCAGGTCCCAGGTGGACGTCTGCCAGTCGGGGTCGCCGCGGCGGCGGCCGGACACGACGGCCCGCTCCGGGGTGGACTCGTCGATGCGGATGTCGTGGCCGAGGCCTTGGGCGATGGCCCGCAACGTGATGGCCTTGGGGGCGGGGGTGCCCTGGATGTTGTCGAACGCCCGCAGCGAGGCCAGCGGGCTGAGGCCGACCTCGGCGCCGGCGAGGATCGCGGCGCAGCCCTCCTGCGGCTTGCCCTTGTACGCGGCAGGTACGAACTGGGTGTTGCAGAGGGTCTCGGCGAGCCGGTATGCGGCGTCGGCGGCCTGCGCCCACTGGGCGAGCTGGGCGGTGCCGGGCTGGTGTCCGGTGGGGATGGTGAGGTGCTGGTCGTTGCGGACGGCGATGTCGGTCATCGGGTGAACTCCTCGGTGCGGGTGGCCCACGGGGGCAGCGAGATGGTGGTGATGTCGGCCGGGTAGCCGGGCCAGTCGCCGGTCCGGGTGCACTCGGCGAACACGTCGAGCGCCTGGTCGTTGACCCACCGGCCGGCGGCGAGGGCGTCGGCGTCGAGTTGCACGACGTGGATCAGGTGCGGGGGCGACTTCTCGACGAACACGAACAGGAAGGGCAGGTCCTGGCCGAGGAGCGCCCGGACGGCCTCGCGGTAGAAGTCGCCCTGGGCGTGGTAGCCGTAGCGGCCGATGGCCTTGCGGATGTGCTCTTCGTCGGCGGACTCGCAGGTTTTGAGGTCGACGATCGCGTCGCCGCGGAGGAAGTCCGGGCGGGCCCGCCGCCAGATGCCGGTTCGGTCGTCCGGCCAGAACAGGGACTGCTCGGGCTGGCCGTCGGAGAGCAGGGCGTTGGCGAGGGGGTGGGCGTGGACGGCGTCGGCCATCGCCTGGACGGCGTCGTGTTCGGCCTGCTTGAGCGGGACACCGCCGGCCTCCCGGATCTCGGCGACTGTCGCCTTGGCGGCCTTGGTGTCCCACCGGTCGCCGGGTACGACCTCGAGGTGCGGCCCGGTGCCGAGGATCATCTGGTGGGCGGCGTGGCCGACGTCGAACGCCTTGCTGGGTGCCGGCGGGTGGCGCCGGTCGTAGTCGTATCGGGCGGGGCAGGTGGTGAGGAGCTTGCGGGCGCCGGACGACGAGAGGCTGCCGGCGGGCACCGGGTCGGCGTGGTACGTCGCGTCGGTCATGTCCGGGTAGATGCCGGGCTCGGTGATGACGAGCACCTCGGTGGTGGTCACCGTCGTCCTCCCTTGATGAGTCGGAGCGGCCGCCCGGCGGGCTCGCACCCGGGGTGCCGGTCGTAGACGGCGGGGGTGCCGTCGTGGCCGGCCGCTGCGGCGGGGTCGAGCCGGGTGCCGCACTTGCGGCACAGGGCGCGGGGGGCGGTCATCGGCGGTTCCTCCGGCGGGAGCGGGTGTCGTTGGTGCGGGCGCAGGGCCGGCAGCGGATCTGAGTGGTCAGCCGCGGCACGAACAGGTCGTGGCAGCGGGCGCACCGCCGGGCCTGCCGTTGGCTGGCGAGGTTGCGGCGTTCGGGTCCGGTGAGGGCGGCGCGGATGCCGTGCCAGTCACGTAGGGCGATGGACTCGGCGAGGCAGTGGGCGGCGACGGGGCAGCTGGCGCAGACCTTCTTTGCGGCCTGCTCGCCGGTGTGGTCGCCGTCGTCGGGGTGCATGTTGATGCTGCTGGTGGCGCAGTTGCCGTCGAGTCGCCAGCTGCGGTCGGGGGTGTCGGGGTAGCGGGTGGTCCGGGTGATGGCGGGGGCGGTCATGCCTGCTCCTTCCGGGTGGCGGCCAGGACGGCGTCCGGGTCGACGGGGGCGGTGGTGGCGAGGTCGGCGAGCGCCCCGGCCGGCGTGGTGGTGCGGAGGCCGTCGACCCACTGCTCGATGGGGTCGGGCTCCGGCCCGCTGCCGGGGCTGCGGCGGGTGATGGCGGCGATCACCTGGCGGGGGCTCACCGGGTGCCCCGGCGGTGCTCGCCGGTGTAGCCGGCCGGGCGGGTCGGGGTCGGGGCCGTGGTCGGCCGGCGGATCGCGGTGGGCAGGATGGCCGTGGGGAGGTCGCGGTGGTCCGCGTTGGGCCGGCGAACGGCCAGCAGCTCGCGGTACGTGGCGGTCATCGGGCGTCTCCGGGGGTGTTGAAGTCGGCGGGCGAGCACGCCCAGACCTGGCGGAGGGTGTGGATGTCCAGCGCCGGCAGCAGGTCGGCGTCGGGGGTGAGGGCGGCCTGGGCGGTGTCGGCCCGCCGCAGCGCGGACAGCTCCGCCCGGAGCGGCCCCTCACGGCGATGGGCGTCGAGCAGCTCGCGGCGGGCGGCCGTGAGGTCCCGGCGGAGGTCGTCGCGCTCGCCGGCGAGCTGGTCGGCGTCGAGTGCGTCCATCCGGCCCAGGGCCACCGCGGCGATCGCGACGACGACGGCGACGGCCAGGGCGACGGTGAGGTACCGCTCGGCGGTGGTCACGCGGCCCACCGCATCCCGCCGGCGAGCGCCGGCTGGTAGTAGGCGAGGGTCTCGGCGAGCTGGTCGGGGGTGAGCCGGCCCAGCGCCCAGAGGGCGTGCGCGACCGGGTCGTCTGCGAGGCCGACGCTCTCGGGGGTGATCTCGACGTACCCGCCGAGCAGCGCCGGGTCGGTGCCGCGCGGGAAGTCGGGGTCGTCGGCGAGGGTGAACGGGTGGGGCATGGTCTCCGCCGTGATGAGGGGGATGAGTGGTGCGGTCGCCGGGAAGAAGGTGGGGCCGCCCGTGGTGCCGGGGATGGGCCCGAGCGGGCGCACCGGGGGCAGGTCGGGGGCGGTCACCGGGTGCCGCCGGCGGGCTCCAAGGTGACCTTCACGCCGAGGGCCTTGGCGTGCTGGCGGGCGGCCGCGCGCAGCGCGGTGCGGGCCTTGGCCTTGCTCGGGCCACAGTTGATGACGACGACGTCGCCGCCACCGTCGGGCCGGTGGCGCACCGTCCACCCGCCCTCGCGGCTGTAGTGGGCCTCTGCCACGGGATCCTTGTTCTCGGCGTGGTAGACCGTGTCGAGGGTGACCACCGCGTACATCGGCGCGGCGCGGTCGTAGCGGTACTCGCAAATGCGGATCTCGGGGGTGCCGTGCGGGCGCCTAGGCGGGGCGACCGCGTCGAGCTGACGCCAGCCCGGGATGGACCACGAGTAGTCGGGGCCGGTCTTGTCGGTCCACACCCGCATCGGCGCGTACTCGTTGGCCTGCTCGATTCGCTCGACGGTTTCCCACCGGCCCAGCCGGGAGAAGAACTGCCAGCCCGGGGCCAGTTGTTCCGCCTTCGGGCGGATGTCGTCGCAGCCCACGCACTGCTTGTTGCCGCCGCAGCTTCGGCAGGTCGGCTCGTGCTTGTGCAGGACCTCCGCGGCCAGGCCCCGGCGCTGTCGCAGGATCCGCAGGACGCTGGAGACCGCGGCCCTCTCGTCGATCTCTTCGACCGCGATGCACAGCTCGGAAAGCGCGTGGTCGAAGTCGTAGTCGTCGGTCGGCAGGTACGGAACCTTCGCGTTGGCCTCGTACCGCCGGGACCAGTCGGAGACGGTCATGCGCTCGTCACCTCGTCCTCGATGACGACGGACGTGCCGGTGACCGCCCCGTACGCGGTCAGGGCGACGGCGAGGCGCTGGAGCGCCAGGAAGCGGCGGTTGGTCGCCCGGTGGTGGCGCATGCGCACGTCGCGGGAGGCGTCGACCGCGTAGGCGTAGGCGTGGGTGGCCTCGCCGTAGCGGACGGTCATCAGGCGGATGGCGTCCAGGAGCTGGTCGACAGCCTGGGTGGTCGGGGTGCCGTAGCCGCAGTAGGAACAGCCACGCGAGTAGGAGCGGGTCTGCTGGCCGCACCGGGGGCAACGGCCGACGTCGCCGACGGCCGGGGCAGCCGCGCTGGCCTGGTGCGCCTCGTACGCGGCGGCCAGCGACGCGTACGCCTGGCCCTGGATCAGCTCGACGTCGACGCCGACGCCGGCGCTGGCGTCCAGGTGCCCGGCGGCGATCACCGCGCGGACGGCCTCGAGCAGGTCGGGCGTCGGGGTCGGGGTGGCGGTCGGGTGGTTCATGGGATACTCCCTGGGGTCTGGCGCTCCGCGGTGTCCTGGCAGGGATGCGGGGCGCTGATCTGTGTCGCGGGCCGGGCGGCCCGGACAGGGCTCAGGCGGCGGTGCGGGGGGTGGGCTTCGGGGCGTTCGGCCCGGACTGGCCCGGGCGGCCCGGCTGGATCGGGGCCGGCGTGGACGGCTTGGCGCTCATGCGGACATCAGCGCCATCGGCGGGTCGTAGTCCGCCGCGTACCAGGCCTCCCAGACCTGGTCGAACAGCGGCCGGTCCGCCTCGGTGTAGCCGGCGACCCGGCGGGTGGTGCCGCCGATGAACCGCTCCACCGCCGGCGGGTCCTCGCCGTGCGCGGTGACGAACGCCGCCTTCAGGCGCTTGCCGAACACCGAACCGATGGACCGCAGGTCGGAGCCGGTGACGCCGCGCTCCTCCAGGTACTCACCGGTCGTGAGCGGACGCATCTCGGTCGGCACCTCGGGCTCTTCGCCGAGGGCGCGGGCCACCGTGTGGCGGGTCTTGACCTCCAGCCACCGCCGGTCCACGAGGCCGTCGGCGAGGCGCAGCACGCGCATCTGCCGCTCGGCGTGGCCGATGATGGCGTCGAGCTGGTCGCCGGTGGCGCGCGGGTTGATGACGCCGCCCCGGGTCCAGTACGCCTCGATGACGTCGGCCACCTCCGCCTGGTAGGCGATCAGGAGGGGCCGGGCGTGCTCGGCGACGCGGGACGCGGGGATGGTCGCGAGGGCCATGAGGAAGGTGCGGACGTCGGCGGTGACGACGTTGCGGGTCTGGTCGTCGCCCGGGACCTGCACTGCCGTAACAGCAGTGGAGGCCCACGGCTGACTCTTGACCTTGGCGATCTGCCGGTCGGCGTCGAGGCCGATGGCCTCGAAGGCGGCGCGGAGCACGACGTGCGGCCGGCCGTCGATCTCGACGGCGAGCAGGTCGGTGCCGTGGAACGGGATGCGGACGATGTCGGTCACGCGAGTCCTTTCGGTCGGGGTGGGGCGAGGGGTTAGGCGGCGGTCTGCTGCCTGGCAGCGGCCTTGCGCCGCCAGATGGCGACCTGGATCTCGGCGAGGACCTGAGACATGGCCTCGGCGGCCTGCCGGCCGGCCTCGCTGTCCGGGTCGAGGGGCGTGATACGCGGGGCGCGAGGCCCGGATGGCGGCGGCGGGGTAATAGGCGCGCTGGGCGGGTGCGTCATCGCTCCGCGACCTTCTCGAAGAGGGCGTCGACGGTGGTTCCCATGTCGGAGGCCATCCGCATGGCCAGCGGGAGGCTCGGCAGGTGCCGGCCGCTCCGGATGTTGAACATGTGCTGCCTTCCGATCCCGTGGAGCCGGGCCTGGGCCACGACTCGCCGGACGTTCCGGGTGACCGCGAGCGCGTCGTACACCTCAAGTCGGAGACGAATTTTCGCGTCGCTTTGAGGGGTAGAAGCGTCGCGCTTGTGCGTCGCTTGCATGTCAGCACCGTAGACCGTCGCCATACCGCGACGCAAGAGGATGACGCCATATGGCGACGGGCGCACCCATCTGGCCGAGGGCTAGTCAGCCGGGCGACGCCTGCCGTATCGTCGCGTCGACACGACACACGAGGAGGTTTGCACGATGGCCCAGATACAAAACGTCGCCGGACAGCGACTGATCAGGAGGCGCGGTGGCCTGCTGATTAGCGCCGCGAAACAGCGACGCCCACCGAACAACCAAGATCCGTATGCGTCGGCCTACCGTGTACCCATGGGCGACGGTAGGGAGCTGCGGGAGAGCTGGTCGGAGTACCTGCGCCGGATGACCGACCGCCCGGGCTGGAGCGTCGCCAAACTGGCCCGCGAATCGAAGATCCACCGGGCCACGATCTTCAAGTGGATCTCCGGCAAGGGCGGGGCGAACATGGCCAGTGTCCAGGCCATCGCCGAGGCCCTCGGCGACGACACCGGAAACGCCCTTCGGGCTGCCAGCAACTCGGGCGCCATCGAGGAAGACTTCGACGAAGACCTGCGGACCATCATCCGCCGACTGAAGACACCCGGCATCAGCGACGCCGAGCGCACAGCCATCCGGGGCACCCTGAAATACCTGGCCGACCTCGCCGACCAGGCCGAACGCGGGGAAGGCCGCGCCGCCAGCTGATGCCGCCCCGTCGCCGTCTCGCCGCCGTACCCGACCGCCCCACCCGCGTCGTCCTCTACATCCGGGTCAGCGCCCTCATGGGCCGTGGCGGCGACGACTTCCACTCACCGGACGTGCAGACCTCCGCGATGCGCCGCGCCACCACGGGCATGACCGAGGTCGCCGTCATCGACGACATCGACGTTTCTGGCACCCACTTCAGCCGCGAGGGCATCGACCGCGTCCGGGCGCTCGCCCGCACCGGACAGCTCGACGCCATCGCCGTCTACGACGTCTCCCGCTTCGGCCGTGACGTCCTGGAGTCGCTGCTGATCCTGCGCGAGCTGTCCCAGTCTGGCGTCCGCATCATCTCCGCCTGCGAGCAGATCGACACCTCCAGCCCGGCCGGCGAAATGATGCTCATCAACCTGCTCAACGTTGCCCAGTACCGGGCGCGGGAGATCGGCCGCAGCTGGTCCAACGCCATCGCCCGGAGGGCCGAAACGGGCAAGCATCACGGCCGGCCGCTCGGCTACGTCAAACGCGAAAAGCGGCTCGTCCCTGACCCTGTCGTTGGCCCAGCCATCGCCGAAGCGTTCCGACGCTACGCCGCCGGTGAGCCGATCGGCGAGGTCACCGCATACCTCGCGGCGGCCCGAGGTGCCACGATGGTCAGCGCGAACGTGAAGAAGATGCTCCGAAACCCCAGCTACCTCGGGCAGGTCGTCGCCGGAGATCAGGTCTACCCGGGCGAGCATGATCCGCTCGTCGACGCCGACACCTGGCAGCGTGTCCAGGATCGACTCACAGAGGAGGCCGGCACCGCGCCCCGGGTGCTGCAGCACACATGGCCGATGGTTGGGATCACCGAGTGCCCGAGAGGCCACTCGGTACAGCGCCAGGGCGACCGGCTGATGTGCATCCGCCAGCGCAGCGACATCAAGGGCCAGGAGGCATGCCCGGGGATCGGCCGGCCCCTGCTCGCTCTTGTCGAGGCGGAGACCCTGCGGCAGGTGGCGGAGTACGCGGCACGGCTATGTACCGACGCCGGTCAGCGAGCCGCGCGGATGGCTCGGATCACCGCGACCCGAGGCGACCGGGACCGCCTGGAGCGGCAGCTGCAGACAGTCAGGGCGGGCATGGTGCGGGTGACGACCCGCAACGCGCTGGAGGAGATCTCCGACGAGGTGTACCGGCAGTCCCTCGCCGAACTGCGTGCCAGCGAGACGGCGCTGAGTGGGGAGCTGGCACGACTCGGCCCCGTCGTGGACATCCCGGACCCGGACGTCGAAGCGGCGGCGGTGTCCACGCTGCTCGTCCTTTGGCCAAAGATGACGAACGCGGAACGGAAACGGGCGCTACGCACGGTGGTTGATCGGGTGGTGGTGCGGCCTACGGCGTACTGGCGGGAGCCGGAGAAAGATCGCGTGAAGGCCCTTTTCCGCTGGTAGGCGTATTCAATCTTTGCAATCTCCCACGAT